>JAFGCX010000011.1 GCA_016932415.1 Candidatus Krumholzibacteriota bacterium | reverse complement strand
TGAGATCGGGATGCCCCTTGAAATTCACTTCGAACATCTCGAAGATCTCTCTTTCGATCCACTTCGCGCCGGGAATGACATTCGATATCGAATCGAGTTCCGGATGCGGCTTCTCGGCGTAAGTCTTGATCGTGACGAAAAAATGCTCCTTGTCGAAGGGGAAGAACATGAGCACTTCGACGCCGCCACGATCGTCGATCCCGACTCCAGTGTCGAATCTGCCGTCGAGATCGTTGAAGATAAATGTGGCCAGCTCGAGCCATGAATCTTTTTCCGAATAGACGTAGATCCGATTCGCCGACGGCTGGTCTATCCTGACCTTGTCGCCGAACCTTTCAGCTATCTTCTTCTTTACTTCTTCTCTCTCCATCTTCCTGCTTCCCTCGTTATGTCTCAGGCTCTCGGCCTGCCTATAGTGTGTTAAGTACTTTTACTACTCCGGCAATGATCGTCTCCGGTTTCGGAGGGCATCCGGGGACATAAGCATCGACCGGCAGATATTTGTCAACAGGGCCGATAATGTTGTATCCGTCTCTGAAAATGCCGCAATTACAACCGCAGGCCCCGACCACTATGACCTTGACCGGCTTGGGAGCCTGTTCATAAAGTCTTTTGAGCCTGGGGAGTACGTTTCTCGTTACCGGACCGCTTATAAGAAGCACGTCGGCGTGCCTGATGCTGCCGACAAGCACTATTCCAAACCGTTCAACGTCGAATCTTGGAGTAAGGGCATCCAGGATCTCTATGTCGCAGTTATTGCAGGCACCGGTATTTACGTGAAATACCCAGGGTGATTTTTTTAAAGCTTTCAAAGCCAGTGACATACTTTCCTCCGCGACCTAGTAACCGAGCACAGCCAGGATCATGGCTATTATAGAGAGTACAAGCATCGGTCCCCAGAAAAAACGCAGGGCCTGATCGATCCTGACCCTTGGATTTGTATTCTTTATAAGAACTATAATGACCACGATAGCGACGTATTTCAGTATCGAGGTCAGGATTCCCCACCCCGCCAGTGAAATCCCACCCCAGTAGAGTGTTATCATGAATATTGGAAGAACGAAGAACATGATCGCCGTGTTCAGTTTTACGATCGCCAGCGGTGCGCCTGAATACTCGATGTGAGTCCCGCCGGCCAGCTCCGTCTCGGCTTCGGGAATATCAAACGGGATGAATGTGAGTTTCGCCTGCACGCACATTATAGTCACTATGAAGGCTATGACTCCCGATACGCTCCCCAGCATGATCCCCGATGCCGCCTGTTTCGCCAGTATCTGTTCAAACGAAAAACTGCCAGCTTTGTAGACCGTCGTCAGCATCGAGATCACAAGGGGCAGTTCATACGCGAAAAGAAGTTTCATCTCCCGGCTTCCACCGAGGATACCGAGGGGGTTGCCCGAAGCGCTCGCCCCAAGGATCATCGCTATCGCGGGGATAGTCATTATATAAAGAACGACTATCGAATCCCCGACGAACGAACCCGACGGATCGAGATTCGCCAGCCATATTATCGTAGAGGCGAGCGTCGCTGCTGCCAGGCCGATAACCGGCATGATGAGAAATCCCGTCTTTTTCGCGCCGGCCGGGATGATCACTTCCTTGCCAAAAAGCTTCATCGTATCGGCAAAAGGCTGAAACCACGGGGGGCCTACTCTCCAGTGGACCCTTGCTGTCACTTTTCTGTCTACCCAGGTAGTCAACAGCCCGACCACCCCGGTAAAGAGAAATCCGGGGAATATCAGATAATAGAACAGATACTTTAAATCCATAGGTCCTCTCCGCTAACGCGTCAACATCCATCGGGTGAAGTAGCGTCCGCCCTCAGTGGCATTTCCGTGTTTTTTCTCCAACTCTGTAAGTTCCTCGAAGACAAGCGCTCCGGAAGTACATGTAGAAACGCACCTTGGCTGCTTATCTTCCTTGAGTCGATCCTGGCAGAGATCGCATTTCGGAGAGATGTGCCAGGTGCTGTAGACGAACATCACTCCGAACGGACAGGCCATGATACATGATTTACACCCGATGCACAGCTGGTTCTTTCTTACGATCGTTCCGTCCTCTTCCTTCTTGATCGCGTCCTGTGGACAGACTTCAAGACAAAGAGGCGTATCGCAGTGGCGGCAATGCAGAGGCATGAGCGCGGACTCCTCGACCGGTCCGTGCTTTAGAAGCCCCTGTTCGTCATGCCCTCCGGCGCACGCAGCGGCGCATGCTCTGCATCCGGTACACAGGTTCATGTTTATATAGATTCTTTTTTCCATAATCAGCTCTTCTCGCTCTGACGCTCAAGGTTGACGGGAACCGGCGCAAGGATCACGCATTCAGATTTTTCATCGAGTTTCCACGGAAACAGCTTTCGGACCGAAGGAAAATGTATCGAAGCGGCAACTGTTTTGCCCCTGAGTCTTTCGGTGACTTCCGTTTTAAATACTTCTTCTCCGCCATCGGAGGAGACTTTGACTTTTTCTCCTCCCGCAAGCCCGAGTTCAGCGGCAGCCTCTTTCGAGACAAGAAGCTTCGGTCCGGGTGATGTCACCCTGGACCAGTGAAGATGCCTGGTGATCGCTCCATCGGCTGCATGGACCGGCTCGCTCCACGGTAGCAGCACTGCCTGGGAAGATCCGTTCGCCCGGAGCGAATTCGAATAGGAGGTCCATCTCGCGGCAAGCCCTTCGCACGACCCTGATCTTTCAGTCTTTCTTCTGACATCGGCCGAACCGAGATCGGCTCCCATCTCCCTGGCGAGCGCCCTGAGAAATTCCTCATCAGAAAAAGCCCCCGCCGGCGGATCGATCGCTTCCTTCCGTACTAGATCATCCCTGAACGATGGCGAGACCGTTCCTTTTTTCTCCATCAGTCCCGCCGCCGGTATGACTACGTTTGAACGCGCGGCGGTCTGTCCCCAGAAGAGCTGCGTGGCTACGGTGAACTTCTTCTCCCTGAGCGCTTTTTCCACCGGAGCCGCGGGATATACAGAGAAAAGATCGAGCCCCAGGATCACAAGAGCCTCGATATCGCTGCTTTCAAGTTTCCCCAGGACCGTTCCGCATCCCGCTCCAGCCAGGACCGAATAGATACCCCAGGTATTCTGCTGGACAAACTGCGGGTCGAAGAGTTTCTCTCCGGGGCAGATGCTCGTAAGAGCCTCGGCAAAGAGAGAAAGCAGCCCAGGGGAGGAGAATCTTCCGAATATGTTCGACATGTAAGTCTCGATTTTCGCAGATCCGAGAATCGAAAATGCCGCTTTTTCGACGATCTTTCTTTCTATTCCGCCGAGTTTTTCTATATCTCCCCATTCGATACCGTCAATAATGCTTTTCAGCGCGGGGACAAGCGGGTTGGCGCTTTTTGCCGCCGCAGCTTTCAACAATCCCGCCACTACAGCAGTCTCTCCGCCGGGATTGCACATAAGGTGTGTGCCTGCAAACCACGCCGTGTGATTGAGTTCCGGACTTATTACTATGATCTCGTTACCCCTGCCCGAGTTCTTTCCGGCCAGGACCGTTTTTGCCGTACACGGATGGTCGGAAAAGGAATCACCGATCATCAGATAGACACTTTTAGTGCCCGCCGGTTTTTCGGCCGTCGTCGACAGGGCGGAAAAATCGCAATCGAGATATGCCGAGAAGAGAGGCGTATCGTCAGGAGCAAAGATCTCTATACTGGAAGTACCAATGACATCTTTCGCGAATTTCAGCGCGAGAGCGGCTTCTTCGTTGGTCAGGTTCTCCCCTATAAGGACACCTATGCTCCCCGCTCCGGATTCAGCCTTGATCGAAGCAAGGTTTTTGGCAGTCTCCTTTACCGCCGCCTCGAAATTCGACCTTTTCCCGAGGACGAACGGATAGTTCAGTCTTTTCGGATGGGAGACGAATTCGACCGCGGAGTTACCGCGCGCGCAAAGACTGCCGCCATACTTCGAACCTTCCCTGTCGTCCCAGTCTATCGACAGGATCGAATCTCTTGTGAAGGAAGGCGACCTGCTTCCACCCCTGAAAATAACGGGACAGGCCAGCGAACAGATCGAACAATAATTGTTTATCTCACTCATAGACCATTTTCTTCCCGGGCGGCTTCTCCGCCGAGAGCGCCCAACCGCGGCATACTAGCCAAAGACATTAGGTACGTTCTTGATCTTCTCGTAACACATGTCGGGGCCATCGACGCAAAGATAGTAATGCCCGACATTACAGCGACCGCATTTTCCCATACCGCATGACATCTTCCTGTTCATCGAAAGATAGATCTGTGGTGGAGTATATCCCACTTCCAGAAGTTTCAGGGTTACGAACTTCAACATTATCTCGGGGCCGCATGAAAGGGCGAACGAGTCGGCGATCTTTACCTCGAGGTCATCAAGAAGAGTCGTGACCAGTCCGACATGCCCGTCCCAGTCGGGATGAGGAATATCGATCGTTGTTTTTAACGAGATGTTCGAAGCAAGACTGCTCCATTCCTTGTACTGCCTGCGGAAACTCAGTTCGGCCGGCTCCCTTGCCCCGAACTTGATATCAATCCTGTTGTATTTCGAGGGATCGTTGAAAAGGGCGTAGAGCAGCGAGCGCATCGGAGCAAGCCCCACCCCACCACCGACCACGAGGACATCCTTGCCGCCGAGCTTTTCAAGCGGGTACCCCTTGCCGAAAGGACCTCTCAGGCCGAGTCTGGCTCCAGGCTTAAGCTCATGAAGCGCCTCGGTGACCTTACCGGTCCTGAGGATGGTGATCTCCATCCTGTCTTCGATATTCGGGTCGCTGCTCGGGGTGAATGGCGCTTCTCCGACACCGGGAACTGTAAGCTGCATGAACTGCCCGGCCTTGAATTTAACCGGCCTGGCTGGCTTCAGGCAGAAAGTCCTGATCGTCGGAGTCTCGGTAATCACGTCTTCCAGGACAGTATCTATGGGATAATACGGGTTTTCCATACCCTTTCGCTCCCTTATCTGGTTGCTTTCGTTTTTACTTTACGGAACACATCGCGCATATCTATGCTTGCCGAGCACGCGTCGATACATCTGCCGCAGCCGGTGCAAAAGACCGCGTTATGGCTGAGGACCAGATAATCATATTTATGGTAAAGCCTGTGCTTGACCCTGTCAGAAAGGCGGGGCCTTGGAGTACCCATGCCCGCCATCCTGGCATAACCTGTTACCTGGCAGGAATCCCATGACATCACTCTTTTGAACTGCTCCCCGTCCTGCTGGTCGAAGAGGAGAAAACAATAACAGGTCGGACATATGTTGGTGCACGCGCCGCACTCCACGCATCTTGCCGACTCTTCGTTCCAGAGCTCGTCGTTCAGTACCCCCCGGAGCTTTTCGGTCATCTCGGCCGATGCCGGGTAATCCTTGTTGTTTGACTTCAGCTGCGCGAGGACCTTTTCGCGGTTTTCGACCCTTGCCTTTTCCTGCCCTTCCCTCGGTTCTGAAAAGAGCTCGCTGTTTTCCGACAGGATCGCCGCTCCTCTTTCCGAACCTTCCTCTACGAGGTATCCGCTTCCGACTTTCGAGATAGTAAGGTCATAACCTTTTTCGGGCCATGGGTTGGATCCGGTCAGAGTACAGAAACAGCTCTCGCCGCACTCCGTGCAGTCTGAGGCTATTACCAGCATCCTGTCCCTTCTGATCTTGTAGAATGGGTCTGTATAATCGCCTTCCACCTGGACGCTGTCGACAAGTTCCATAGCTTTGAGGTCGCATCCCCTGGCACCGACGATCACGAATACCGGGAACGATTCTTCGGCTTCCATCTGATCCATATCTTCGGAAGGATACCTGGCGACAACAGACCTGAGGTGTTGCGCGAACCCTTTAAGGCTTTCGACAGATCTGAATCCATCGAAAGCGGTGCCTGCCGGAAGCGGAAATGCTTCTACTCTCTGTATATGGATTTTTCCTGTATCTTCTTCCCTGACAGGAACAACAAGCTCCCCCTCTGCAGAGAGCTTTTTTAAAAGCCTCTCAAAATCAGTCGAATCAATGAATCTCATTTAATTCTTCTCTGTTTTTAAAAGTTACCGCCGTGAAACGGCGTGGCTCCAACTTGAGAACAGCGCACATAATTTCATAAATATTAAACGAATGTCAACCTTTTTTTCTCGGTTTTTTTAAAATATTTCTTTGCTGTCAGCTTTTTGCCCTGCCAGTACTGACAGAAACGCTGCTGCGAAAATAAAAGGGCCGGAGAAGCGTAATTTCAGCTCGTCCGGCCCTGCTCCGATCGGATTTTTTCGCAGCTCTACTCGGCAAGCAGTTCGGCGACCGCTTCCCCGAGTTCATTCCCGCGGAGATTCTTATACCTGATCACTCCGGCGCGATCGACAAGAAAAGTCGAAGGGATCGAACCGACCGCGTATTTTAATCCCAACTCGGCCTGCCACCCTTTTCCGTCAAAGACCTGCCGCCATTCGATCTGCTGTTCCTTGACGTAACTGTCGAACTTTTCCCTGCTGTCATCCATTGAGATCCCAATAATATCGAAACCCTTCCCCTTGTTCTCGCTGTATACCTTTTTGACCGTCGGCATCTCCGCCCTGCACGGCGCGCACCAGGAAGCCCAGAAATCTATAAGGACTACTTTTCCCCTGTACTGCTGCAGATCAAGTTTTTTTCCGTCAGCGGCAGTAACTGAAAAATCGATCGCCTTGTTGCCGATCTTCAGCTTCCTGAGGATCTCCATCTTTGGAAGAGTCGCGTTTGCCATCTGCTTCGTTCTGGGATCGGCTCCGCTTGCCGGATCGATGATCGCCTTCAACTGTTCCTCCGCCTCATCGAATTTATTCATCGACATATAGGCGGTAGCAAGGATCTGCCTTGCCACGCCCTCTTCCACCGGCTGTTTTTCGAACGGCGCGGCAAGGTATCTGACGAGGTGTTCTACCGCTTCCTTCTCCCTTCCGGTCCCGCTGAATATCTGCCCCAGAACGACCCGGGCGCTGCCCGAAGCGACAGTTCCATCAAATTTTTCGATGAACATGGTGAGATTCTTCTCTGCCAGTTCGATCAGCTGCATCTGCCCGAGAGATGATCTTTTCTGCTCGAATTCCTGCATCATCGCGGCATATTGATTCCTCGCCTCTTCTTCCCTGTCCTGGCCCGCGGCGAATGCCGGCATGATAGCCAGGGCCACCAGAAAAGCCGCCAATATTCTTTTTGTCTTCATCCTTTTTCATCCTTTCAAAAAAGGGCGTGCCCATGCCATGGCACACCCCGGTAAAATTCGAACCAACGCCATCCGGAGATATTTAATTCTCCGGAACTGACCTGACCATTCCCGTTATCGGCACTGTAATTCTCTCGTATCCCTTGTAATTGGTGACAAATGTCACCGAGCCCTGGTATTTTCCCGATTCCGCGGGCGGGCGGATACTTACCACGCAGCTGAACGCTTTTCCCGGGCGGGTCTCCCTCACGTTGACCGTGATATCCTCCCTGTCAGGAATGACTTCGAGGATCCTGAGAGTATCTCCCCTCGTCGCGATCACTGACACTATCTTTTCAAAATTCTTCGTAGTGCCTTCAGCGATCCTCATCTCTTTCATTATCACGTTGCTCGGCGTAGCCTGGACATCAGGCGTTATCGTCAGCCGGAACATCACGCTCTTTTCGGGAATATCCTTGAAATCGGTTTCGAGGATAAGGTCACCGCCGTAGTTACCCGGCTTCACCTCTCCTCTGGTCCAGACCTTGAGGCTGAATCTTTTTCCCGCTTCCATGGTCAACATATCGATGCCGAGATTGTCGCAGAGAAAATCGTAATCCCTGCTCTTTTCCGACCAGTGCCACCCGGTGAAGGCGATCGCTTCGGGAAGCTGTATCGAGATGATCGATTCAAGTTCAAGCTTTTCCCCCGCGAATCCGGAAAGGTTGAGGCTCTTCGAGAACTCGAAGACCTTCTTTACCACTCCGGTCACATAGAGGACTACCTTCTGGTTCTCGGGATCGTTCGTCGCGACCGTGAAAGACTTCTTGAAACGCCCGGGGTGAATTTTGAATCCTGTGATCTTTATTCCTATTTTCCCTTCCTGCCCGGGAAGGATGACCTTGTCATAGTCGGCCACTGAGCAGCCTCACCCAGGCCGCACGCTTGTTATGTGCAGCTCACCTACCCCGTTGTTTCTGACCGTAAAGTCATATGCGATGTCGAGCCCTTCATAGAAGTTGCCGAGATCGACAGTTTTTTCCCTGACAAAGAACATAGGCGAATCCGTTGCCTGCGCCGTCGCCGTAAGCGCTACGCCGGCCAGCAGGGAAAACAGCGCCAGTGCCATTGCCAGTTTTCGAATATCCTTCATAATTCTGTCCTCCACCTGAGGTTCGGTCCGGATTTTTCCGGATCCTTCATCGGCGGCCCGCGTGAAAACCTCCGCAGCCGCCTTCCAGTTGTAATTCCCGGTCCAAAACAAACCGCTCCAGCTCCCACATCCGGATCTTGCCATCCTGATTGCCTTGACAGCGTGGGGCGCCGGAGTAATCATCTGAACTGGTTTTCTATTATATGTCATCGGCACGGGATAGTTCCACTAAATTCTTTTTTAACCATCGCGCGAGCCACTCCGGCGGGGAGCCAGATTTTGTTTGCGTTACTCCGCCTATTGATGGATTATTCGAGAGACGGTAATTATTCTGATTAAAAGGATTGCGATATGGATAAACAGAAAGAGACTTTTTTCGATCATAACGCGGCAAGAGCTGCCAGACCCGAGGCGGTGGACGAGATGTCGCGGCTTCTTCTTGATGGATTCGGAAATCCGCAAAGTGTCCATGACCGCGGGCAGAGAGCGGCGGAAAAACTTGAGAAGGCCAGGGAAAAGGTAGCCGCTCTTATCGGATCGGACCCGTCCGGGATCATCTTCACCGCGACCGGTTCAGAGGCGAACAATATGGCGATCAAGGGGATAGCCAGGGCGAGAAAGAAAAAATCCCCCAGAGTGATCATTTCGGCGATCGAACATCATTCAGTGGTGATCCCGGCCGAATCTCTCCGAAAGGAAGGGTTCGAGCTTGTCACCCTCCCGGTCGACCGGACCGGGCTGGTCGATCCGGGACAACTTGACGAAGCCCTGTCCGAAGGAGCGGCGGTTGTCTCTGTCATTCACGCCAGCTCCGAGATCGGGACGATCGAACCGATCGAAGAATTGTCGATGATCTGCGCTGACAAGGGAGTGCCTTTCCATACTGATTCCTGGGCGGCTGCCGGCCAGATAAAGATAAAGCTCGATGATATGCCGGTCAGCGCCATGACTATAGCCGGGCAGAACTTCGGCGGCCCTCCCGGGGCAGCGGCACTCATCCTGAAAAAAGGCGTTCCGATGAACAGGCTGATCGAAGGAGGAGTCCAGGAGCGAAATCGAAGAGCCGGGCAGGAAAATATCCCGGCGATCGCCGGGATGGGCGTCGCGGCAAGGCTCGCTCTTGCCGAATTGGATGAAACAGCCGCTCTGCTCATCACACTCAGGGACCGGATGATAAAAGGACTTCCAGGCAGTATCGAAGATGTGATATTAACAGGCCACCCGGAGAAGAGGCTTCCCGGGCTCGCTTCGTTCTGTGTAAAATATATCGAGGGAGAGGGGCTTCTGCTCTTCCTTAACCAGAAGGGGATCATGGCGGCGAGTGGTTCGGCCTGCACCTCGCGTTCCCTGAAGGGGAGCCATGTCCTCGAAGCCCTCGGGCTCGACGCGGCGACTGCCCAGGGTTCGATAGTATTCTCGTTCGGGCCGGAGAACAGCGCGGGCGAGATCGACTACGCGATCAACGAGATGAAACCGGTAGTCTCGCGCCTGCGCGAGATGTCACCGATATACAGGGAGAAAAAAGATGGCTCTTTATAGTGACAAGGTAATGGACCATTTCATGAATCCGAGAAACGTGGGCGACCTTGAAAAGCCTGACGGCGTTGGTGAGGTCGGCAATCCCACCTGTGGCGATATGATGACATTCATGATCTCGGTAAAAGATGACAGGATCGCCGATATCCGATTCAAGACTTTCGGATGCGGAGCGGCGATCGCCGTTTCGAGCATGGTCAGCGAGATGGCTCTTGGCAAGACCCTTGATGAAGCGATGGAGATAACGAACGAGATGGTCGCCGAAGAACTCGGAGGCCTGCCGACCAACAAGCTGCACTGCTCCAACCTCGGGGCCGACGCCCTGCACGCCGCTATAGAGGACTACAGAAAAAGGCTTGAGACGGGAGAACCGGCCGAAGTGCCCGAACTTCACGAAGTCAAAAGGAGTGGCAAGGACAAGCAATGCCCCTACTGCGACGCCGATATCGATGCTTCGTCGATGCTCTGCAATTCGTGCAAGACTTCGTTCGACACCTGCCCGCATTGCGGCAAGATCGCCGACAGATCACGGGAAAAATGTCCCCATTGCGGCGCGTCGATCCACAAGCACGGGTAATCGGAAAAAAGAACGGTAAATGGGAATGTCGAAAAAGGAACTTTCCGCGAGGATAGACGCGCTGAAAAAAGAAAAGGGCGCCGTGATCCTCGCCCACAACTACCAGCCTCCCGAGATCCAGGATATCGCCGACCATCTCGGCGACTCCCTTGATCTGAGCCGGCTCGCCGCTTCTCTGGCTGAAGAGGTGATCATCTTCTGCGGCGTTCATTTCATGGCGGAGACCGCCTCGATCCTCGCTCCGGATAAAAAGATCATTCTTCCCGAACTCTCGGCGGGATGCCCGATGGCCGATATGATTACCGCTGAGGCCCTCAGTGCTTTGCAGCGAAAGACTCCCGGCGCGGTGACGGTGATGTATGTCAATTCGCCGGCCGAAGTAAAGGCTCTGACCGATATCTGCTGCACCTCGGCGAACGCGCTGGAGATAGTCAAGTCGATCGATCCCGGCAAAAAGATCATATTCGGCCCGGACCGTTACCTCGGCGGATGGATAGCCCGGCGCACGGGACGCGACCTGATCCTCTGGGACGGCTACTGCCCCTCGCACCAGAAGATACTTCCCGAACAGATCAGGGCGCTGAGAAAGCAATACCCCGGCGCGGTCGTGATGGTCCACCCCGAGGTCAATCCCTCGATAGCGGCCGAGGCCGATATCCTTCTCGGCACGGGAGGTATGATCCGCCACGCGCTGGAGAATCCCGCTACCGTCTTTGTGGTCGGCACCGAGGTCGGAATGGTGTACAGGCTCGGCACCCTTTATCCGGAAAAGGTCTTCATCCCCGCGTCGAAGGAGGCGATCTGCCCCAACATGAAGAAGATCACCCTTGAAAAGATAGCACTGTCCCTTGAGACCCTCGGGCCTGTCGTAAAAGTCCCGGCCGAAACAGCCGCGGCGGCGAGAAGATCGATCGAGCGTATGGTGGCGATCGGGTGAACCGCTACCCGTTCAAAAAAGATTTATAATTGACTTTCCGGGTTATTTCTGTTTAAAAGGACAGGTTGCCGGCGGCAGACGGCCGCCGCGGATCTGTTACCTCATACACGAAGGAGAAGAGATGAGACGCTTCTTTTCGATCACCATCATCCTTGCCGTCGCGGCGATTATAGCGACGCCTGTTTTTTCCGGCGAACAGGCCGACAAGGATTTTGGGTTCAAGTTCGGCGGATACCTCAAGACCGACCTTATCTACGACACCACGAGGCTTTTCCCCGGAAATTACCTGCTATATGTCCAGCCGTACAGCGGAGACGCCAACAACGAGTTTTTCCTCACAGCCCGTGAATCGAGGCTAGCTTTCGATTTCTGGTGGATGGAAGGGGATTACAAGACGACGGCGTACGTGGAATTCGATTTCGAAAACGCGGGGGGAGGGGAGAACAAGGCGGATCCGATGCTTCGCCATGCCTTTTTCAAGATCAGCAAATGCCAGTGGTCCCTCCTTGCCGGACAGACGTGGGATATCATCTCCCCTCTGAATCCGAGCACGGCGAACTACTCGGTGCTCTGGTACCAGGGCAACATAGGATACCGCCGCCCCCAGATCCGCTTCTCCACCTGGAAGGAAACGGGTGAGGACAAAAAGATCACTCTCGACGCAGGCATCTCGCGCAACATCGGGGGGGACCTCGATGGCGACAAGATCGACGATGGAGCCGATTCGGGCCTTCCCGCAGTCCAGGGCCGCCTTGGGTACGCGTCGCTGCTCGGCGAATCGGGCAAGATGTCGCTCGGATTTTCCGGCCACTACGGAATCGAGAAATACGACGTCGACGATCTCGAAGAGGTCACCTCCTGGTCGGCGAACGCCGATCTCCTACTGGCCTTCAACGAGAAGGTCTGCCTGAAGGGAGAGTTTTTCACCGGTGAGAACCTCGGCCAGTATCTCGGCGGCATAGGCCAGAGCGTCGACGAGATGAACAATCCTCTCGCCTCGATGGGTGGCTGGGGGATGCTCTCGGTCAAGATGACCGACAGGGTCACCGTCAACGCCGGTTATGGCTTCGACGATCCTGACGACGCGTCATGGGAGACCCCCGACGAGGATGGCGAGTGGGATATGATGAGCCGTAACAGCGATATCTTCGGCAACCTTTTCTACAGCATGACCAAAAGGGTCACGGCGATCCTCGAGGTCGGTTACGCGAAGACAGAATATCTCACCCGGGAGAATGAGGCGGGAGAGATCACCGATACATTGACCGAATACGACGGCCTCAGGTTCCAGTTCGCGTTGAAATGCGCGATCAAGTAGCTGGCGAAGATGCGAGTTCCTGCCTGGCATCTCTTGTTCGCACGCCGCGCCAGGCAGAATTAAGTAGACTTGTTAAAGCCCTCCGGTATCTGCCGGGGGGCTTTTTTGCCTTTGCGCCGGTAGCGCCACCCGGCGGGAAAAAGCTCCTGCCATGCATTTATATCGATTATAGGTGGGAAAGAGCCCGGTTTTGGGGCGAGGTCAGATCTCCCGCAGGGAATAGCTGTACCCGGCGTCGAATGTTCCGGGTTCTTCCAGATAGCTCTTTATATACTGACCGCAGTTGCTTCCGATCTGGTTCTCTTCCAGTTCGCCCATGCTCAGGATCACCTCGTACCCGGCTGCTTCAAGAGGTTTCGCGACATCACACCTTTTCTCATCAGGCATAATACGTGATTTTACTCCGTTCCTGCCGGCCTGGCAGGTCGGATTGACAGGAGTCATCTTAATGATATACCGGCCGGGGTGAAAGTGCCCGAGAAGTACGCCCGGATCAAGAGGCATCCCTTCGGCTAGCGCGAAATTGAGCGTGATCTTTCTTCCACCTTCATCATAGAACCTGTCTCCGTATTCCCCTAACTGCGCGAACTGTTGCTTTTTGACGGGGATAAGCCAGTCGCGTTTTTCGGAGTCAGTCGTGTGGATCGAGAACTGCAGCTGGAAGTTCTTCGGATAGAGCCTTTTCTTGATCTCAAGGAGACGCTCGAAGAATTTTTCCGTCCCCGCGGGGGCTATCGTTGAAAGTGAGGGGATCAATCCTGGCGCGTCGCAGACGAGCGGCAGTTTCTCAAGCGCATCAAGGACATCTTCGTTATACGAAGGTTCTCCCATCCTGGCAAACTGCACCTTGAATTTTTCCGCCGGGACCTTCAGATCGGGGTATCGCGCCCTGACCATGTAATCTACCTGTCCGAGCATCTCGCCGGCGGACAGCTTTCCCTCGTACGTTCTTCCCGCGTCGCAGAATCTGCACCCGGCGGGGCAGCCATGCAGAGTCGAGATGATAAGGACCCATTTTCTTTCTCTCGGGATGGGAGGCTGTACCGATTCTACAAACTCGATCATGCTGCCGGCCTGCGTCTCCGCTATGTATACCGTTGCTATCTTTTCGTCTCCCGCTTTCGCTTTTACCTTTATCATCGTCCGGCGATCTTCCTCTCTATCTCCATTGCCGCTCTTATCCCGTCTCCTGCCGCTATCGCTGCCTGCCTGAAAGGCCCGTTCCTGACGTCCCCGGCAAGATACAGGATACGCTCACCCAAAAGCAAATCGATATTCCTGGAGAGTTCTCTGCCAAAATAGCCTGTCGCCGGTTCCCTCCCGATGGCAAATAGGAGATGGTCCGCCTCGATGCTTTCGCGCACCGATCCTTCCCCCCGGGCCATTATACTCAAGGCTTGCCCGGCCTTTCCGACCTTCTCCACGTCGAACTCCCCCGTCACCTTTATCCCTCGCTGCCTGTGGACCCTTTCAACAAGGAGGGGAAGCGCTTTTGGATCCCGGCCACGCATCAGTATCTCTATTTCGTTATGCCTGGAAAGATTAAGCGCGTAATCGAACGCCGCGTCTCCCGACCCGATTATGGCGATCCTTTTACCTGTCGAACGTAAGAGCGTTGAAAGCCCGGTGGATACCGAACCCTCCGCGCCGGGAGATATTTCTATCCCCTCTGGAAACAGTGCCTCCGTGCCCGAAGCAGCTATGGCTATCCCCGCTTCATGTCTTCCGTTACCTGTCTCCGCCACGAAACGGCCGCCGGTATATTCCAGGGACTTCACCTCCTGCAAGATCACCCGGGCTTTTGCGTTTTCAAGGTGCCGCTCGAAGAGGTCTGCCAGAGAGCTCCCTTCGATACCGCCTGGAAATCCCGGATAGTTCTCGACCAGGTTCGCCTCTCTCGCCAGACCTCCCGCTTTTTCCTTTTCGAAGATAATCGTGTCGATCCCGTACCTGCCGAGCTGCACCGCGGCGGCGATACCGGCGGGTCCCGCGCCGACGATGATGACAGTCTTCAGAGGGTCAGCGCGCATCTTCGATCGCTCCGGTAATATCGGCGGAAAGGACCGGGACCGCGAATCCATGCGCCAGGCCTCTCAGCGACCCTTCGTGAAGCTCCCTGTTGTATGTCGCCGTGGAATCTGCCGGGACAAAGGTCTCAAATCCCCTTACAAAAGCCGCTCTTGCCGTACTCTCCAAACAGAGATGCGTCATCACGCCCGTCATGACGAGCTGCTCCACGCCTGCCCTCCGGAGAAACTCTTCAAGCTCCGTCGCGTAGAAGGCATTATATTGGGTCTTTACGATGATATCGGCGTATGAGAACGAAAGCTCGGGAACGATCCTGCTTTTTTCGTCTTCTTCCCTGATCAGGTCGCTCCACCAGCGCCCCATCATCGCGGCGTTCTCGTCTGTATTAAGGTGCCTTGTCATTACGACCGGCCGCCCTATCGACGAGAAGGCAGAGGCGAGCGAAGCGATCGAGGGGATTATATCCCGCATCGACGGGATCGCCGCGTGTGAATCACTGTCGAGAAAATACCTTTGCATGTCGAGAATCAAAAGTGCCGACGCAGTCGGAGAAAATGTCTGTCGCCTCTTTGTCCCGTCCATCCCGAGCCCGGCGATCATCTTCGCGGAGACCTCGTTAATATTTTCCTGAGTGAAATATCTTTCTTTCAACTTTTCTCCGACCGGAATAAACCCGCACTGTCATCTCTGATATTTAAAGCGCTGGCAATCTGTCCATACCGGCTTTTTTTGCTTCCGCTTCCATCAGATCCCTGAGGATCTCTGCCGTATCCTTTTTGAGCGGTTCCGGCTTGTGCGTCGCCAGTATCTTCTCCGCTTTCGCCGCCGCTCTGCCAGCCGCGTCTGCCCTGCCGCCGGCGCGCCATTCTTCGAGCGTACCCCTCTCAATGACCTCGCCCGGCATATATACTTCCTTACGGAACCACTTCATCGTGTGGGAAAGGGAAAGGAATTCCCCTTTCTCGAGGCCCTGGCTTATGATCGGCTTGGCGATCGGGTCGTCCCTCAGCTCTATCCCGGCAGTCAGCCTTCGAGCCATCTGGCAGATCTCGTTGTCTAGAACGAGTTTTTCCAGGCTCTGGCATGATTCGAAATCGAGCATCCCCGGACCGGAAATATTGTTTATCCCCGAAACCGCCGCAACGATGGCTCCCATCGCCGTTTCCATCCCCGCCTGGTAATCTACAGGTTTCGAATCACTCAGCGCCATATATGCCTGGACCGGGACTCCGAGATGTTTTCCTACCTCCGCGTAAGCTCCGTCTATCATCATCGTCTCGATCGCTCCCATCGGGGTCGTCCCTTTCCTCATATCGAAACATGCCGGCGATCCGCCGTAAATGATCGGCGCCCCGGGGTACGCGAGCTGATGGATCACTATGCCGCTGAGAGATTCCGCGCAGTGCTGCGTGACCGCTCCGGCAAGCGTAACCGGGGATGTAGCCCCCGTCAAAGGCATCGAGATAAGTTCGGCGGGAATGCCGGTCCGGGCGCAATCGATCAGCGCCTGGCAGGTAAGATCGCTCCATTTAAGCGGGGGAGAGGGGCAACAGTCGAATATGGCGATCGGTTTTTCCCGCAGCTTTTCCTCCGACCCGGAAACGGCGGAAAGCATCGCGTGCATCGATTTGAACGCGTCTATTCTGAATGTCCCCGTCACAATCGGTTTCGATGAATATTGAAGCCCTATATAGACCCTGTACCTGTCAGCTATCGCTTCAGGAACATCGCCCGGTATCATCCCCGTGCTCTGCGCCGAGTATCCAGGCAAGGCATCGATCACCGTGGCGAAAGCCTTCACGTCCGATGTGTCGGGTATCCTCGCGTCTCCGAGCTTATGATCGAATATCCTGAGCGCTGCCGAACCGGGATTGAAATGTATCCTTTCCCCGCCAAGATCCATCGCGACCGTCCCGTCCCTGTTATAGAGAAGTATTCTTTCCGGCGCCGTCTCGAGAGCCTTTTCGACCATCGCCCCGGAGATCCTGGCCGTCTCTCCGTCAATCTTCGCGCCGGCGCCGCCGAGAAGTTCGAGAGCTTCGCGGTTTTCCACGAATACTCCGATCTCCTCGAGGATCTCCTTTGCCTCGTCGACGATCTTTTGTCTGTCCTCTTTTTCGAACCACCGGACTCTCGGCATCAGGCTCATTTCCCGCCTCGCTTTCCTCTATCGCATATTTCCGTTTCGGCTACTGTCGCGCGGTTGGGCGCGTCACTTATCCCTTCTGTAGAAACATCTGTCCATATCGCAGTTCCTGCAAGAATTCTCGCTTCTCATCCTTGCCGGCCTTTCGGCTATGTCTATAGCGAACGACACCGATTTTCTCGGGATCATCATGCTGCTTTCGGAAAGTCTGACTCCGATCTTCCCTCCGTCGAGCAGATCGAAGATCGAACGTTGTTCTTTTATATCCCAGTCCCCGTATCCGGGGCTTGCCCTGCATGAAGTCTTCAGTCCTTCCCCGGCAGCCTTCGCCGCGATAAGCCTGTCGATGTGGTTGGCTGTCTCCTCGGCGCAGACTGACCCCACAGAATCGAGTATCACCGCCTTGAGCAATTCTCCCGTCTTTGAGAGTTCCGATACGAGGTCTTCAAGCATCGGCCCTATCGTGCATATGCAGAAAGCTACTTTTTCGAGATCGTCGAAGATCGTCGATCGCGGAAGATCCTTTCCCGCCGTGATCAGGTATATCCCTGCCGGCCTTATCAGCCGCGCCGCCTCCGACATCGCCTCTTCGAGGGCCTCTTCGACCCTGTCGGAAAAACTCTCGCCACTATCCCTTTTTTTGCCGAGCAGCCTGACGACTTCGGCCCTGTCCGGGTTGATCGTGATATTGTCGATTATTACCGGTTCCATTATTTTTCCTATGCGCGCGATATCTGATATTCTATCTGTTAAAATCGTCGACAAGCCTTCTGAGCGGCGCCGTAAAATCGGGAGTCGTACCGCAGCAACCTCCCACCGCTTCGATCCCCGCTTTCAGCATCTTCCCCACGTCGGCGGCGAACTCTTCCGGGCTCTGGCGGTATACCGCCTTTCCGCCGATGATCTCGGGCTTGCCGGCGTTCGGCTGGAAAAGCAGAGGCAACTCTGTCAGCCTTCTCATCTGCGGGGCAAGATCTATCATCCTGTCGCTGGAGAGGGTGCAGTTTGCTCCGAGGACGTCTGCGCCTTCGGAAGCAAGCGCTTCGACGACCTTCTCCGGCGTATCGCCCATAAGGGTAAAATACCCTTTCGGTTTTTTGTCGAAAGTCATCTCTACTGCTACCGGTTTGTCCGAGATCTCTCGTACCGCTCTTAGCGCTTCCAGAGCTTCCCGGATATCATACATCGTCTCTATCAGAAAAATGTCGACTCCGCCGCGGTCAAGCGCCGCTGCCTGTTGAAGGAACGCCTCTCTTGCTTTTTCCGCGGTGAGCCTTCCTACCGGAGCGAAGAACTCTCCGGTGGGGCCTATATCTCCGGCGACATATACTTCGCTCTTTCCCGATTTTTCCAGGGCTTCAAGGACAAGAGCGGCTGCCTTTTCGTTGACGCCGGAAGGATCGAGGCCTCTTCCCCCTTCCGATGCGCCAAGCTTGATCGATGTAGCCCCGAATGTGTTCGTCTGGATGACGTCGGCTCCCGCGTCGATGTACGCCCGGTGTATTGCGATCATCTTTTCCGGATTGAGAAAATTCCATTGCTCGGGGACTTCCCTCTCGCCCAGCCCGCCGGCGATAAGCATGCTCCCCATTCCCCCATCGAAGAGGATCCTTTTTCCCCTGATAATATCCCTGAAATCTTTTTTCATCACATTCCTGTCTTTCACCGTGCGGTCACGATATCCCCGGGGCCCGGCCTCAGCCGCCCTACCCTTCATCCAGGAGTTTTTTCAACAGGCTGACCGCCGCCACGGCGTCTCCCGCGTACCCGTCGGCTCCGATCTGTTCAGCCCATTTCTCGTCGCAGGGCGCGCCACCTACCATTACCCTGACTTTTTTCCGCATCGATCGGTTTTCAAGTTCGAGTATCACATCCTTCTGTCCGGGCATCGTCGTCGTCAGAAGCGCCGAAACGGCTATGCAATCGGCATTTTTCTTCTCTGCCTCGTCAACAAACGCCAGAGCGGGAACATCTGCCCCGAGATCGGTGATCTCGAATCCGTTCGCCGCGAGCATCGTCGCCACGAGAGTCTTCCCTATATCATGTATATCGCCTTCTATCGTACCGATGACTACATGTCCCGCCTTCTGCTGTTTTTCGCTGCTCGCTTCGAGCGCCGGTTGAAGGACCTCCATCGCTTTTTTCATCGCCTCTGCGCCCATTACAAGCTCGGGAAGGAAAAGCGTCCCCTCTTCCCACAGCCTGCCGACCTCTCTTATCCCTTTTACGAATCCTTCCTCGATCACCTCGAGGAGTGGCAATCCCTCTTTAAGAGTCGCCGCGGCAAGTTCGGCTGCTTTGTCCTGGTCTCCTTCAAGAACAGCTTTTCTGCATTCTTCCAGATGTCCTTTCATATCACGTTCCTCCATTTTCAATCAGGGACGGATCAATAGATTTGCCTTTATCTCATGGATCTGTCAAGAATCTTTGTGGCCATCGGATTCCCGTCGGGTGTATCATTCGATGAAAAGCCGCGCGCGCGCCGGCCCGGGCCCTGCCCCGCCTGGAAATAATCGCGTGCGCCAGCCTGACGCATTTTAGCGCAATAATGAATGGTAAATCAAGGGGGCTTCTTATGAAAGCGATGATACTGAGAAAACCCGGGCTGCTTGAGGACAGGCCGCTTGATCTGGCGGAGATCCCCGTTCCCGAACCTGGCCCGGGGGAGATACTCCTTCGCGTTTCATGCTGCGGTCTCTGCCATACCGATATCCATACCATAGAGGGAGACCTTGAACTTCCGCTCCTTCCCTTGATCCCCGGTCATCAGATCGTGGGAACGGTCGAGAAACATGGCCCCGGGGTCTCTTCTCCTGCGCTCGGTGAGAGGGTGGGCTCCGCGTGGCTTGGCAGCACCTGCCTCAGCTGCCGCTGGTGCGAAAGCGGGCGCGAAAACCTTTGCGCCGGCGCCCGTTTCACCGGGTATGACATCAATGGAGGGTACGCTGAATATGTCGCCCTGCCCGCTGCCTTTGTATATCCACTGCCGGCGGGCTTCTCGGACGAAGCGGCTGCTCCGCTTCTCTGCGCCGGTATCATCGGTTACAGGGCGCTGTCGATCAGCGGTATAGCGAAAGGCCAGGTCCTCGGTCTCTACGGTTTTGGCGCGAGCGCGCACGTGACGATACAGATCGCCGTTCACTGGGGTTGCAGAGTCCTGGTCTTTTCAAGGAGCGAAGAACACAGGGACCACGCGATCAGGCTCGGCGCTTTCTGGGCCGGCTCGTCCAGAGATGTTCCCCCGGTAAAACCCGATGCCTCGATAATCTTCGCACCGGCGGGCGGGCTGATCCCCGACGCCCTCGCCGCTGTCGAAAAGGGAGGGACAGTAGCCCTGGCTGGGATCACGATGAGCGACACGCCGCCTCTCGACTATGAAAAGCATCTGTACCACGAGAAGGTTCTCAGGAGCGTGGCAAATTCGACCCGGCGTGACGGTCAAGAGCTTCTTGTTCTTGCCGCTTCGATACCGATAAGGACCGATACGACTCTTTTTCCCCTTGAGGCGGCGAATGAGGCCCTCCTGATGATAAGGGAAAGCCGGATATCAGGCGCTGGGGTCCTCCGAATCGGTTAGCTCCCGGGAAGTGCTTTATTTTACGAACCGCCAGCGGCAACTTACGCTGACCCTTACTATTATCTCCTCCGGGACCTGCTGCGCCTGTACCTGCGCCCCGCCAAACCGCACTGCTTCGATGATCCCGGGACCATCCTGGCAGGGTGTCGATATCTCTATCAATTCTCCCAGGCTTCCCCCCGCCTCTCTCGCCAGCGTCTCGGCGTCCTCCCTGACCCGTCTTATCGCGTCGGACAGGGCTCTCTTCCTCATAAAATCGATCCTCGAAGATGAATACTGGATATCATTGATCTCGGCGGCTCCCGAGGTAAGAATAGCATCTATGATATTCCCGATCTTCGAGAAGTCCTCGGTCTTCACCCAGAGCATCTGCCTCGAAGAATAACCTTTCCGTTCTCTCTGCCTTGTCTGTTCGGAATACTGATATTCCGGTTCGACCCTGAACAGGGTAGTAAATATCTCTTTTTCCGAAAATCCCGCCGCGTTGAGGGCGCTCACTACTTCAGCGTGAAGCCTGGCGCTTTCCCTCGCCGCTTCTTCAGATTTATCCGCTCTGGCCGTGATCGAAAAGTGTATTTTCGCTATGTCAGGCACTACCGCCGCCTCTCCCTGCCCCGAAACGGATATCTCCGCTCCAGCGGCAAAAGCGAGGGAAGAAGCAGCGAGGATCGCGGCAGAAAACACCATCAGAAACCCTGATCTGTACACCTGAAGCCTCCTTTCCTTGCCCGCGTTTATTACGCCGCTTACGGCGCGGGCGTATCGGCCCTTTCAGTTCGAAGCCCCCAGTGACTACTCTGGGGGCTTCTCTGCAGTTAACTGAACAGGGGTGGCCGGACACGCGGTATCTCAACATTAATCCCCCGGAAGGCCGACCAGCTTTTCGGAGGTCATCTCCGGCCTAGTCTTCAGTTGACCGCATACCTCTTTTCTATCTCGAAAGACGGTATTATGTCGACGGGGACGCCTTCGAGCTTCTTCAACGATGCCGTGACATCCTCGCCCATTTCTCCATATTTTTCTATATATCGTGCCGCTTCTTCGTAGTCCCCACGGGCCTGTATCATGAGGATCTCATGCGACAGCGCTTTGACCGCGTCCTTTGCGGCGGCAAAATCCACAGACCAGAGCCCGGTTGCCGGATCCTGGCTGTAAGCCCCTTTTTCTTTCATGAAATTGAAGATAATCATGTTCGCCCTGCCGTGAGCTTCTTCAACACCGAATCGGACCGAGCGGAAGAACCCTGCCAGAAAAGAGACGGCCGTCTCTTTTTCCAGCCTGTCGTCATAGAACCCTTCATCAATAAGATAATAAAAATTATACTCTCCCACAATATCTGCTTTTGCTTCTTCTATCGCGGAGTACGTATTGCTCAACATCTTATTCACGGTAGTTTCCGTGCCGTCCTCAAGAGTTATGATCCCCGGGCCGAGTCCATGAGAGAATTCATGCAGCAGGATGTGGTTGAAATAAGCGTCGAAAGTAAGATATTTCAACTGCTCCCGATCGATCACCTTTTCCGCTATCGGAACGAGGATCTTCTCGAACTTCGCCTGGCACATGTTCCGTAGCATCACTTTTTTGCAGCCTTTCGCCTCGCGCACCCTTTCGTCGTTCGGAAGATTGAACGCAAGCGTCTGTACTCCGGCCTTTGTATCCCCCGCGGAGAATATCTCGTCGACGACGGCGATCGGCGAGTCGCTTCCCCTGTCAAGGTTCTTGTACCTGTCCTCCACGGGAAGGTTCAATTCCATTTTCTGGAGATAGTGTTTCAACCCGTCGAGTTTTTTGCTTTCTTCCGGATCGCGTATGCACAAAAAGGACTCGAATGCCGCCTTGTAGTTGAACAGGTTGTCCTCGTATACCTCGTACGGCCCTATCGTGATATCTATCAGGTTGTCCGTGATATCCATCCAGTCCATGTCGGACTGGTAATAATCGTCACTGAAAAAGGCCGCTACTCTTGATCTTAGAAATCTGGCCAGAGAAACGTTTGTGGTCAGATCGGCCGCTTCATTCATGTATCTTGCCGCTTCCTCGAGTTTTCCCCTGTATTCCACCGAATACGGAACCGCTTTCAGGCTTCCGTCCTCGCCGCGCCTGATCACGGTGAAGTTGCTTTCGAATTTTTCAGCATCTTCCGGATGCGCTTCAAGCCAGCTCCCCAATTCTTCCTTTGTAATGTCCTCGGGATAGAAATTCGCGCCGGCTGGTTTTTCCTTGCCCGGGACAAAAGGTTCATGCTCTTCCAGCCTGTCCCAGGGCCCGAAATTCAGGTCGAAAAATCTGAGCTTCTTTCCATCGCCCTCAGCCACAAGTTTTTTCCTCAGATCTGCGTTATCCTTCGACACCTGCGTCAGAAAAATATCGTCCATTACCTTAGACGCGCGATAAAGCTTCTCAAGGACAGCCGTCTCGTTCCCGCCAAGAAGGTCCCACGGGACTTTCAACTCCACCGGGGCGTACGGGGCCATTCTTTCTTCGATGCTTTTCCCTTTCACAGTCTCACCTCCGCGGGCCGCCACGGCGAGAATAAAGACCAGCAGAGAACTGCCGGCCAACATCAATGCTCTTCTCTTTACCATCACTCTCTCCTTATCGTTTCCTTGCCCGGCCTGCCTTTCGGGCGCCTCGAAAGGGGCTTCCCACCGCCCCCCGGGCGGGGTATCCTGCCGGCATCGAGGGCCGATTGCATTAAAATCATCTGGGCCGTTCGAGCGGATGCTCTCCCGCCTCAAAATATCTTTCCTGGTGGGGTATCGGTCCTTCCTGAAGATCCCTTGGTTCCTGCGCGCTCCTTTCATTCTTCGGGATCGAGGAATATTCTGTTAAGCATCAGCCCCAGGTCGCCTATCGAATAGGGCTTCTGCATAAAATGGATATTGGCGTCATCGAGGATCTTCCGGTCGAGTATCGATCTGTCGTATCCGCTCGAAAGGATCACCGGGATCTCCTTCCTGATCTCCCTTATTTTATCCAGCACTTCCTTGCCATTCTCTCCCGGCATGATGATGTCCAGAATAATAAGTGATATCTCGTCTATCCTGTCGTTGAAATATTTCATCCCCTTCTCGGAATTTACAGCGGTGAGTGCTTTGTATCCGAGCTTTTCGAGCATCTCGCTTCCGATATCAAGGATCATCGGTTCATCGTCGATGATCAGGACTGTCTGACCTTCGCCCGGCTTGTACGCTATCCTTTCCCTCTCATCGCTCTCTTCCGGCAGGTCGTCCTTCTCCGCACGCAGGTATATATTGAACGTCGTACCTTTGCCGACCTCGCTGTAGACATCGATGAATCCGCCGTGGTTATGGACGATCCCATACACCATGTTCAAACCGAGCCCCGTCCCCTCACCCCTCGCCTTGGTAGTGAAGAAAGGCTCGAAGATCTTTTCGACTGTTCTCTCATCCATCCCGATCCCCGTGTCGGATATCGATATCCGCACATAACTTCCATACGCCATCGACAGGCTTATTTTCGGATATGAATCGTCGACTTCGATATTGGCCGAAGTCACGACGAGCTTTCCTCCGTCCGGCATCGCGTCTTTCGCGTTAAGACAGATGTTGAGCAGGGCCTGCTCCAGTTGCGTGGCTGATCCGCTGATCGCCTTGAGGTTTCTGAACAGATTCGTTTCGAGGACGATCTTCTTGTCTATCGTCTTTTCAAAAAGTTTGATCACTTCACGAATAAGAGCGTTGCAGTTTAAGATGCTCTTTTCCGCTGTCCGGTTGCTGGATAGCGTCAGCAGCCTCTCCGTGAGCTCAGAGGCTTTTCTTGCCGATCTTTCGACGATCTCGAGATATGTCCAGAGTTCATGGCCCGGCTCGATAAGGTCCATCATAAAAGAGGTGTAGCCGAGGATTCCTTCGAGAAGGTTGTTGAAATCGTGAGCGATCCCCCCCGCCATCTCTCCGATCGTCTCCATTTTCTGCGAATGCAGAAGCAGGTCCTGCAGGTGCTTTTTCTGGCTGTTGTCTATCAGTATCTGAAGGTAGCAGGTGATCGCGCCGTCACTGTTTCTCTGGGGCGACATGGAGAAGATCAGTTCCTTCTCGCGACCGTCGCTCCGCCTTATCTTGATTTCCCTGTTCCGTATATCTATATCGCCGGAGAGGGCGTTCCTTATCGATTCATAGTCTTCTTCAGAATACAGCGCGGAATCGAGCTTGGAACCGAGAAGTTCCGACTTGCTGAACCCCGTCAGCTTTTCGGCGCCCCGGTTGAAAGCCTTGTATTCTCCATCAAGGTCGATTACAGCAAAACCTACGAGATCGTTCTCGAGTATAGCCTCCATGATATCGAGATAATCCCGGCTGTTCCCGCTTTTCTGTATTTTTGCAAACAGTTCGCGGAAATCATCCATCACTTTTTCCTCCATCACCCCTTCCTCTCGGCTTGCAACAACACCCCCATCGCACCCTGCATTACCGCGGCCATATCCTTAAGCCTGTAGGGTTTTTTCAGAAATGAGACTGCTCCCCTGTCAAGCAGCTGCTGTATAACGAAATCTTCGCTGTATCCGCTTGCTATGATTATCGGCAGGTCAGGTTTAAACTCCTTTATTCTCGTGAAGACCTCGTCTCCCGACATCTCCGGCATGACAAGGTCAAGAAAAACGAGATCGATCCTCTGCGACTTCAATATCTCCAGACCCTTTTGCCCTGATTCAGCCCTTACCGCTTCATATCCGAGCATTGCGAGCATCGCTGCCGCCAGGTCAAGTATGATCTCTTCGTCATCTATTATAAGGATTTTTTTCGTTTCTTTCGAATTCCAGCTCCCTCCGCCCTGGTTCTTCTGATCCATCGCCGTCAGCGGCAGAAAGATCATCACTTCTGTTCCGGTGTTTTCCCGGCTCCTGACGTCCATCTTCCCCTGGTGCCCCTCGATTATACCGATCGCCGCCGGAAGGCCAAGCCCCTTGTTTCCCATCTCTTTTCTCGTTGTGAAGAACGGTTCGGCCGCCCGCCTGAACACGCTGGGCGCCATCCCGATCCCGTCATCCGAGATAGTTATCCGGATATAATCCCCTGTTGTCATTCCATTGGAAAAGATCTCGTTCGTACTGTCTATGAATACCTTTTCTGTCGCTATCTTTATGTTGCCTCCATCAGGCATAGCTTCACGCGAGTTCATAAGTATATTGAAAAACGCTTCGTGCAGCTGTGACGGGTCTCCCTTCACATTGCAGAGATCGGCTCTGAACTCCTTGGCGAGGGAGATGTTCGCCTGCGAGAGAAGACAGCTTTTGGCCGCCCGGTCGACCACTTCGCTTATATCGACGATCTCGCAGACATAATTCCCTTTTCTCGACATCGACAGAAGCTGGTGAGTCAATTTGTTCGCCTTTGCCCCCGCTTCCTCTATTTTCTCGAGCTGGACCACCCGGTGGTCGTTTTCCGGAAGTGAATTTCTTACCAGAGATGAAAACCCTATCATCGCGCCGATGAGATTGTTGAAATCATGCGCCACGCCACCGGCGAGTTTCGCCATCGATTCAAGATGGATCGACTCCATGGCGGTCTTTTCCAGCATGCTCTTCTGGCTGACATTCTCGACTGTCCCCCTGATCGCCCTTTTGCCCCTGAAATCGATCGAATGGATCTGCAGTTCGACTTCCTCGGCGCTATCGGCGAGTCTGTATATATGATAATATTTTTTTGAAGCGGGTCCTTCCATCTCGTTGAAGTTACAGATCATTTTGACAAGATCCCGGGCGCTTTCCTCATCAAAAAAAGTCTCTATTCTTTTTCCGAAAAGATTTTTTTTAACGGTTCCAAGTATTTCGGGGAGTTTCTCGCTGAAAAATTCGAGCTTTCCATCGATCAAAAGGAAAAACGCGTGTTCCTTGCTGTCGACAAGAGCTTTGTATCTTGTAAGCTCTCTCGATGCTCTTTCGATCTCCACCCTTCGTTCAAGGGCTGCCGCGATCGAGTCAGACAGCGAATATATAAGCCCGAGTT
The DNA here is from genome assembly GCA_016932415.1 of Candidatus Krumholzibacteriota bacterium. Taxonomy (NCBI): domain Bacteria; phylum Candidatus Krumholzibacteriota; species Candidatus Krumholzibacteriota bacterium. The sequence goes on along the minus strand of JAFGCX010000011.1, from coordinate 161,991 downwards.
CCGTCTTGGTTATTTTCCGGCTGCTCGACAGGGCTATAATAAAAAGCGGTTGTCCGTTTCCTCTTTTTCTTCCAATAAACAGCGTTTCGAGATTCTCTTTCGTTTTCATCGAATCGATGATCGCCAGGAAGGTCTCTTCCGAGATTATTCCCTCGCTGGAGATCTTGGCAAGAAAACCTCCCAGCATTTCCGAATCGAGTTTTGTCGCCCCCTGAGCGTCGAAGATCTCGCCGATCCATTTATCCATGTATCCAGAGGCTCCGTACCGGTATTTGATCCCCTGGATATAATGATAGACTCCCTCTCTTGCCGATATCGCTTTTGTGTTCAGGCTGCTTCCGGAAAGGTCTTCGGTGATGAACATCACGAAAGAAAGGTCGATAAGTTCAAGGAGATAATCGGTTATATTCTGAATCGATTTGTCAAGGCTGCTGTTGCCGCACAGTTCCCTGAAAATGAACAGGCTGCTCTCAAGGCCGAGCAGCCTGCCATTTGAATTCTCGGATATTGTCTTCTTCCGTTCCGGCTTCGGGCTTTTTCCTGCGTCTCCTTTTTCCAGCTTTTGATTGATATCTTTCATTTCTGCTGTTTTCTTTGTGATAAATCATAAAAGCCAGTAGCCGATCGTTTTTCATTGAACCATTTTTACTCTTTGAAAGTCAACAGTGAAATCTGTTCCCTCTTTCCGGACCTGCTGGCATCTCTTTTTCAAGAAAGCCCTTGACCCTCGCGAGACCCGGTGTAATGATTATTTCATGAAATCCTGCCGGCTGTGCCGGCGCAGGCCAGAAGCAACAGATTGACGGGAGTTGTCATGGATTCAGATATCATTAAAAAAATATATGACAGGATCGAAAGCTATTCCGATTCGATGGTCGAGTTTCAGACGAAAATGACCGCCATCCCCGCCCTCGGCCCGGATAACGACGGAGAGGGTGAATCCAAAAAAGCGGCTTTTATAGAAGAGTGGCTTTCCAGCGAGATCGGGTTCGACGAGGTCCATCATTTCGACGCCCCTGACAAACGCGTCCCATCCGGTGTCAGGCCCAATATCGCCGCCGTCATGAAAGGCGCCTCGACGGCAAGAAGAATATGGGTCATGGCGCATATGGATATAGTCCCCCCGGGAGATCTTAAAAAATGGGATACTGATCCTTACAAGGTCGTCCTGAAAGATGGCAATATCTACGGCCGGGGAACGGAGGATAACCAGCACGGAATAGTGACTCCCCTCTTTGCTCTCAAGGCGATCAAAGAGCTCGGAGCGAAGCTTCCATATGACGTCTGCATCGCTCTCGTTTCGGACGAGGAAACGGGTAGCGAGTACGGAATAGGATATATGCTCGACAAATGCGACATGTTCGGAAAGAACGATTACATAATCGTTCCCGACGCGGGCGAACCCGACGGAGCGATGATAGAGGTCGCTGAAAAATCGATCTACTGGCTCAAGGTCGAGACGAAAGGCAAACAATGCCACGCTTCGACTCCCGCGGCGGGCGTCAACGCTCATTACGCCGGCGCGCACCTGATAACAAGGCTTCATTCCCTCTATGAGATATTCGACAGGAAAGACGAGGTCTTCGATCCGCCGACAAGCACCTTCGAAGCGACAAAAAAAGACGCCAATGTCCCCAACATCAACACGATACCGGGAGATGACGTCTTCTACCTCGATATGCGCGTCCTCCCGGGAATCGACCTCGCGGAAGTGGACAGAGAGATCCGTTCTATCGCCGATGGAGTTGAGAAAGAATTCAACGTCAAAATAACCACTTCTTCCGTACAGAAGGAAGAGGCCGCTCCGGCGACCCCTGTCGACGCGCCGGTAGTCAGGGCCCTTGCGCGCGCGATCGGTGATGTCTACCAGATAGAAGCGAAGCCGATGGGTATCGGCGGAGGAACGGTCGCGGCAGTCTTCAGAAGAAACGGGTTCAACGCGGTTGTCTGGTCGAAAATAGAGGATACCTGCCATCAGCCGAATGAATATACGACCCTTGCGGGGATGAAGGGAGACGCGAAGATCTTCGCGAATCTATTCCTTCAGGAGTAGCCGGTCAGCGCTTTCCGGTTTTCGGGCAAACGGGGGAGCCGGCAGCCTCCCCCGCCTGCCGGTCATATCACGAGAAGCCTCATGTCGCACATCTCCCTTATCGCGTACCTGAGGCCCTCTTTTCCCGTTCCCGAATCCTTTACTCCCCCGTACGGCATCCTGTCTACACGGAAGGTGGGGACATCCCCGATAATGACCCCTCCCGTCTCTATCCGGCTGAAGGCGCTCCTGATCCTTCCGATATCTTTCGTATAGACTCCGGCCTGCAGGCCGAACCTCGAATCGTTGACCATTTCTATCGCTTCATCGAAATCGTCGTACCCGGTCACGACAGCTGCCGGCCCGAAGAGTTCTTCGTCGACGACCTTCAATCCCTTCGCCGCTCCGTTAATGACCGTTGGAGGGTAAAAAGCCCCTTCGCGCTCTCCTCCGGCCAGGATCCGCGCGCCAGCGCCAGCCGCTTCTGCTATCCAGCTTTCAACCCTTTCGGCCTCCTCGACGGTTATCATCGGCCCCGTTTCTGTCTCCCGTTCGAAAAGATCCCCTCTTTTCAGCGATGCCGTCCTTTTGACGAACTTATCGATAAAAAGTCCCAGGATCGATCGGGATACGAGTATTCTCTGCACCGAAATGCAGACCTGCCCCGAAAAGGCGTAAGCCCCGACCACTATCCTCTCGACGGCAGAATCGATATCATCCCAGTCTTCATGCAGCACTACGGCGGCGTTCCCTCCCAGCTCAAGGGTTATTTTCTTTCCTGCGCAGGAAGACCATAGGTTCCACCCCACATCGGCGCTGCCCGTAAAGGTGACTTTCTTTATCTCTTTTCTCGCCGCCAGTCTTCCGGCCTGTTCTCCCGTCATCGGAAGAACGCTCAACCCTCCGGGCGGCAGCCCCGCTTCTTCAAGCACCTCGGCCAGCAGTAGCGCTGCCAGGGGCGCCTCGCTCGAAGGTTTGACGATCACCGGCGCTCCGGCCGCGATTGCGGGCGCTACCTTGTGCGCTACAAGATTCAACGGAAAATTAAAAGGCGTGATCGCCAGAACCGGTCCGGCGGGAAACCACCCGGTTATCCCGAATCTTCCCTCCCCAGGACGTGTCACGTCGAGCGGTATCATCTCCCCGCAGAGTCTGCTGCATTCCTGGGCCGCCTCGGTGAATGTCCGGATCGCTCGTTCGACCTCGCCAGCGGCGTAACGGATCGGCTTTCCCGTTTCCGCTATTATAGTCCTGGTGAATTCATCGCTTCTTTCCCTTATGCCGGCCGCCGCCCCGAGGAGGATATCCTCCTTTTCGTGCGCCGGCATTCCTTTCTGTAATGGAAACCTCATCACCGCCGCTTCCAGAGCCCTTTCGATCTCCCCTTCGTCGGGCCTGAGTGCCTGACCCACCACCGACCTTCCGCCGGGAGTCGTCACTTCGAAAAGTTCTCCCTTTTGCGTCCATTCCCCTCCGACATAACAGTATTTTTCCATCGCGCCTGCCCTCCCGCTTAATCTCCGCTGATTGCCGGATGTCTTTCGCGCACGGACTTTACCCCCGATTATCGCATCCCGGCCTGACCCGCCTCCCAGGTTTATTTGCGGTTCACTTTTATCCCCTTTATATGTTACACTCTCCCTCGTCATGCAGCAATCCGTTTCCCCGGGGGTCATGAATAAATGAGATGGATCGACTTATTGATAATGGCAGTCTTTGTCTCGTTCGCGTTCCTCTTTTTCGGGATGTCGATCGACAACGGATTCTGGAGCAGCTACGATTTCGTCTCCCTGGAAAACAGCATGAGGATGCTCGAAGACAAGTCGGCCCTCTTTGACAGCACGGCTCCGTTCAAATTTCAACCCCTTGTCTATGGAGTTCATTTCCTGCTTTTTAATAATTTCTTTTTCGATTCCAGGGCATACTTTATTTTCAACATTCTCCTGCATGCCTTCAATTCGTTTCTTGTCTACCTCCTCGTGAACACCCTTCTGAAAGACAGGGCCGTCTCGTTTCTTTCGGGACTTCTTTTCGTCTTCACCGTCGGCAGCTATGGCAAGGCGGTAATGATCGCTTCGGGGCTTGAAGACCTTATCATCACGTCGATAACCCTGCTGACTATGATCTTTTACTTTAAAAACGAATTGGACGGGAAGGGAAAGATCGCTTCTTTCAGGTATTTTTTCACCCTTCTCTTTTTCATAGCCTCGATGTTTACGCGAAGTACGAGCTTTTCGATCCTTGGAGCTTTCCTCGCTTTTAATTTTTTCTTCCGCAACGAGACGGGCAAACGCGTCTTCAGGGCGAATTTTATCGTTCTCCTTTTGATCGCAGCGGCGTCTCTCGTGATAAAATATTCCGTTTTCCATTACAGCCCGTCGCTCTACACGAAGAATCCCGGGATATTCTCTTTTCTTCTTCTCGCCGGGAAAAACGTCATCAACTACCTTGTGAGGATGATCTTTCCTATCCATACTTCCCATCTTGTCACTGAAAGCGGCAGCGCAGTACGGTTTATTTACAGGTTCGCGACAGCGATCCGGATCTTCTTCGCCCTTACCGTGCTCTCGTACTCATTCTTCGGATTTATCTTCGGGAACCGCACGATCAGATTTCTTATAGCATGGACATATATTATGGTCCTTCCCTTCGCCTTTTTCCAATTCCCCTACGACTGGCTGAATATCCGCCATCTCTATCTCGTTTCGGTCGGGTTCGTCTCCGTGATAGCCGCCGGAGCTGTCTATTGTTCGAGGCTTATTTCATCGACCAGATGGAAGAAGTTCGTGCCTTTCGTAGTTCCCCTGATATTCATCTTCCTCTCCCGTTTCATAGTAGTCCAGCTCGACCGGAGCTACGAAGCAAAGGCGGCAAACAAGGCTACCCTGGCCAGCAAGGTTGACTTCGCGGAAAAATTTCCAGGTGTTTACATGAAAGATGGGAAGCTGGAGATCGACAGGTAGGGTTTCTTACCTGTCGATGCCCTGCCTGAGGATGCTGATCTGCGCCTTCCCCGCTTTTTCGATCCTTCCAAGATCTTTTTTGTCAATGAGCAGGGTAAGTTCGATCATCTCTCCTTCGATCGTCCGTTCGAGGATCCTCGCCGACGCCTCTATAAATGCCAGCGTCCTTCCGTCGGAGACATTCAGGCTGACTCTTGCCTTTACCTTTTTGCTGTCGATCCGGTCTTTTATCATCAGGAGAAGCTGCTCTGTCCCTGTTCCTCTTGCCGCGCTTATAGCTGTAGCCACTTCGTATTTTCTGCATGCCGCCGCGATCTCTTCTCCCGTGGCCCCGAGATCCGTCTTGTTGAAAACCGTTATCGTCGGGATCTTTCTTGATCCGTCCCGACTCTCTCCTCTTCCGGTCAGTACTCTTTCGAGGACCTGGTTTACAATATCTATTCTTTCTTCGAACAGGGGGGACGAGAAATCGACAAGGTGGAGCAGCAGGTCGGCCTCTTCAACATCGATCAGTGTCGCCCTGAAACTGGCGACAAGGTGCGCCGGTAATTTTCTTATGAACCCCACCGTATCGGTCAGGACGAATTCGACTCCTTCTTCGATGACGATCTTTCGCGAAATCGAATCCAGCGTTGAGAAAAGCATCCCGCTCTCAAGGACCCCCGCTCCGGAGAGCCGGTTCAGAAGAGTCGATTTGCCAGCGTTGGTATATCCTACGATCGTCACGTTAAAAGTGTCTTTTCTCTTTTTCCTTCTTTCCCCGGTCCTCTGGCTTATCTTGATCAGTTCTTTCTTGAGAAAGGAGATCCTCTCTCGCACCCGTCGCCTGTCGACCTCCAGCTGGGTCTCTCCCGGGCCTCGCGTGCCTATACCGCCGTCCTGCCTGGACAGATGGTCCCAGAGTCTTTTCAGCCGTGGGAGCGCGTAGGTCAGCTGAGCTATCTCTACCTGAAGTTTTGCCTGTCTTGTCCTTGCTCTGCGCGAAAAAATATCAAGTATGAGTTCCGTCCTGTCGATCACGTTTATTCCGATCCGGTCCTCCAGATTTCGTGCCTGCGCCGGCGAAAGGTCGTCGTCAAAGATCACCAGGTTGAGTCCTTTTTCTTCAACGATTTTCCCTATCTCTTCCATCTTTCCTTTTCCGATATATGTGGCTCCGTCGACCCCCGCCCTCTGTTGCAAACGCGTCTCGATCACCTGCGCCCCTGCCGTTGACGCAAGCTGGCTCAGCTCTTCGAGATTTTCGCGTTCCCGCTGGACTGTCGCGCCGGGAAGTTTTACGCCGATCAGGATCGCTCTTTCTTCGGGAATGTCTGATGATGGGTTATAGAGTGACATTATTATCTGAGTAGAATTATCCTTTTGGTAAGGGTCCGATCGTCGATCTGCAACTTGCAGTAATAGACCCCGGCAGATACCGGCATGCCGTTTTCGTCGTTCCCGTCCCAGCCGAGGTTGTAATCGCCCGGGTGAAGATATTCTTCGGGCATGACCGTTCTGACAAGACGGCCCTTTACATCGTATATCTTCACCGAGCTGATCCCCTGGATCTGTTCGGCCTTCGCAGCCCCACCTGCCACGGGAGCATCGCTTATCCTCAGGCTTACGTTAAGAGACGACGCGAACGGATTTGGGAATACCGACATGCATTCTTCGGGCAGGCGTCCCGGTGACACCGGTTCATCGGCGGCGAATCCCGCGATATCATTTTCGCTTATCCTGGCGGCAAATAAAGTCCCGTCAGAAAGCTGGCCCTCTATTAGGAAGGCCTCGCTCTTTTCTATTACCCTGTCCTCGATCGTTATCATCACTCTCTGTCCGATCTGTTCGAAAGTCTCGCTCGTCTCTCCAGCGACCTTAAGCCATTCGATCTCCTCGTCAATCCCTTCCGGGACTATTATCGATGCTGCCGGCCTTCTCCCGCCACGCACCCATATGGGCGCCAGCCGGCCCGGGAGGGTGATATGGGAAGCTTTTCTGGCCGGTACTATCCAGCGGTTTTCTTTTCCATCTTTTTCCGCTACGCCCTTATACGTCTCAATCGCTCTGTCTATATTCCTGGCAAGCCTTTCTTCAGAACCTCCGAATACGAGAGCCCACTCTATCGTGAACTTCTCTCCCGGACAAAGCCTCGGTATCGCCCCTATTTTGCTTACAACCGTTTTTTCTCCTGTTTCTTTCGTCGAGACCTCAAAGGCGCCTGCCAGTTCTTTATAGATCGCGTTTTCGTGGCGGAGAGTTTCCTCTTTGTCTCTACCCTCTTCTCTTTCTTGTCCGGCGGCACACATCAGAGAATCGGGAGAAGAGCGTCTTCCTGCTATGACCGGATAGTCCGGAGAACCTTGCGCTCCCGGCCCTTCGAAATTGAAGACGACCAGCGCGCAGCAACCTTTACCGCCACCGTCGCATACGCACGGGTAATGCAGGAAGGAGTCTTCTCTTTCCTGCTCTCCGCCCTCTTTTTTTCTTATGAGAAAAGTCTCGTCATCATCGGCGCGGCCGACTGTTTCGCCTCGTCCAATGGCGAATCTTGCGTACAGCGCGGCCTGAAGGTCGATGATATCGGGGCTTTGCTTCTCCCCGCTCTCCGGATATCTGAACTCTGATGTAAATCCTATAAAATCCCTGACGTGCCCGTAAGACCATGTATAGCTCGACTGTGTCAGCGTGATCCCCGTCACAGGTTCGACCCCGAGGGCAACAGCCATCTCGTTTCCGGTGATCCCGAAATCCTCGTCGATCGCTCCATCCTGGTCATTGTCCAGATAGTCAAGAGGGTCTTCATCATCCCTGCCGTCACCATCATCATCACATCCCGGCAGTGGATATCTTATCCCTCCTTCATCCCCCTCGTGGAAAACGTTAGCTTCGATACGAGAGTTGACCCCCCTGAACGCCGCCGGGCCGAATACGAAGGGCCGCTCTTCGCCCTCCACTCTCAGCCTGATCATGAATCCGCCTTCCTCGACATACTCCTTCCCCCCCTCCCCGGGCCATCTTATGGCGAATTCTTCGCCCCCGAAGATGCGCTTGCCGAGGCTTCCGTTCTCTGGAAGATTCGCGGCGACTCTTCCCGTGCGATGAGCCAGCCCGGTCTTTTCCGGCTGCCTGCCGGCGCCCCAGGAAGATACGGCCACGCCGGTCACCAGCATCGCGACGACCACCAAGGCTCTTTTTATTCCGGTTCTACTCTTCATGACGCCTGGGTTCTCTATTCTTCCGGATCGAGGCCGGCTTCCTCTTCCTCGCCCTCTGCCTCTGTTTCTGCCGCCGTGACATCATCTTCAGGTTCGTCATCATCGTCGACTTTTCCTCCGGCGACGAGGGCTACGTCGACGACTTTATCTCCGTCTTTCAGGTTGATTATCCTGACTCCTTTCGTCGCCCTTCCAACGACCCTGACTCCTGTCACCGGCGATCTGATTATCATCCCACTCTTTGTTATGATCATAACTTCATCCGATTCCACTACTTCTCTCGAGGTCACGAGATTGCCGTTGCGTTCTCCCGTCTGTATGCATATGACGCCCTTGCCGCCCCTGTTGGTGTTTCGGAACTCGCTGATCCGGGTACGTTTCCCATAACCGTTTTCCGTTATGAAGAAGAGGTCTGACTCTCTCTTGACGATCACCATTTCGACGACTTCGTCATCTTTCTCAAGAGTCACTCCCTTTACCCCTATCGACGCTCTATTGACAGCCCTTATCTGGGTCTCGTTGAACCTGACAAGCTTTCCCCTCTTTTTGGCGATTATCAGATCGTCGTTCCCGGAAGTCAGCTTGGCTCTTACGAGGTTGTCTCCTTCGCGCAGTTTGATAGCTATAAGTCCGCCGCTGTGGACCTTTGAATAGGCTGAAAGCTCCGTCTTTTTGACTATCCCCTGCCTTGTCACCATTACAAGATAGTCACCGTTGTCGAAATCGCTTACCGGTATAAGTTCGGTAATGTTTTCGTCCTGGCTCATCGGGAAGAAATTGACCATCGCCTTTCCCCTGGCAAGCCGGCCGCCCTGGGGGATCTCGTGTACTTTCAATCTGAAGCATTTTCCGGTATTGGTGAAGAAAAGGATATAACTGTGGGTGGAGGCGATGAACATCTGTTCGACGAAATCCTCGTCTTTCATCCCCATGCCGGTGATCCCCTTCCCCCCTCTTTTCTGGCGCTTGTACGTTCCGACCGGGATCCTCTTGATATACCCCGAATGCGTCACGGTGATGATCATCTCCTCTTCGGCGATAAGGTCTTCGAGGTTGACTTCCCCGTCGGCATCGAGTATCTCCGTGCGCCTTCCGTCGCCATACTTCTCTTTCAACTCTTCAAGCTCTTCCCTTATCAGCTCCAGAAGCATGTTCCGGTTCTCAAGGATCGATTTGAAATAGGCGATCTTCTGTATCAGGGCAAGGTACTCATCCTCAATCTTTTTCCGTTCGAGCCCGGTCAGCCTCTGCAGCTTCATATCCAGGATCGCCTGCGCCTGCAGGTCGCTCAACGCGAACTTTTTCATCATCGCGTTTTTTGCTTCGGCCGGAGAAGCGCTCTTTTTGATCAGCTTGATTATTTCGTCTATATTATCGAGGGCGATCTTGTACCCTTCCAGTATATGCGCCCTTTCTTCTGCCCGGGCGAGATCGAACCTCGTTCTCCTGGTGATGACTTCTTCCCTGTGCTCGAGGTAATAAGCCATCATCTGCCTGAGGCTCATCACCTCGGGGCGCAGCCTGTTGAGAGCCAGCATGATTATACCGAACGTCACCTGCAGCCCGGTATGCTTGAAGAGGTGGCTCAGCACTACCTTCGGGTAAGCGTCCCTTTTCAGATCGACTACGATCCTCAGCCCTTCTTTGTCCGATTCATCCCTGATATCCGATATCCCGGAAAGTTTTCCCGCCCTTACCAGCTCGGCGACTTTTTCGATTATCGCCGACTTGTTCGTCTGGTAGGGGATCTCCGATATGACAATACTTGTCTTTCCGCCCTTCTGTGTCTCTATATTCGCCCTGGCTCTCAAAGTAATAAGTCCGCGCCCGGTCCTGTAAGCGTCACTGATTCCCGATCTTCCGTATATTATTCCGCCGGTCGGAAAATCCGGCCCCTGAACATGGCGGTAAAGCTTGTTGTCACTGATCTCGGGATCGTCGAGCAGGGCTTTAAGAGCGTTCGTTATCTCCGTCAGGTTGTGGGGCGGGATGTTCGTCGCCATCCCGACGGCGATCCCCGAGGCTCCGTTTATCAGAAGATTGGGGACTCTCGACGGAAGCACCAGGGCCATCTGCCGTGTCTCGTCATAGTTCGGACCGAATTCGACCGTTTCCTTGTCTATATCAGCGAGCAGTTCCTCGGCGATCGCTTCCATACGGACTTCCGTGTACCTTTCCGCCGCGGCGGCGTCTCCGTCGATAGACCCGAAGTTCCCCTGCCCGTCGATCAGGGGATACCTCATCGAAAAATCCTGGGCCAGTCTCACGACCGCTCCATAGACCGACGCGGTCCCGTGCGGATGATAGTTACCCGAGACATCTCCAGTAAGTTTTGCCGATTTTCTATACTGCTTGTTATGAGCGAGGTTCAGGTCGTTCATCGCTAGCAGTATGCGCCGGTGTACCGGTTTGAGCCCGTCCCTGACATCGGGAAGGGCTCTCGAAACGATCACGCTCATCGAGTAATCGAGATAGCTGCTTTTCATCTTGTCTTCTATGTAGACCGGTATGACCCGTTGCCTGCTTAAATCCATCTATCAGCGCCTCCTCTGCGTCCCGCTCGGGAAGACCCCTTTCCGCCACTCTTTAGGGAAAGCTGCAAAAAGAGCCCCTTGCAATATTATCTCTTTCTCAGATATCCAGGTTTTCCACGGCAAGCGCGTTTTCCTGGATAAAATTCTTTCTTGGTTCTACCTTGTCGCCCATCAGCATCGTAAAGGTATGATCGGCCTCTACGGCGTCTTCGAGTGTAATCTTGAGGATAGTCCTTCTTTCCGGATCCATCGTCGTCGTCCACAGCTGGTCAGGATTCATCTCGCCGAGACCCTTGTACCTCTGTATATAGACTCCCTTCGCCCCGCCAAGATCGTTGACTACCTTATCCTTTTCCTCGTCGTTATAAGCGTACCTCATGACCTTTCCCTTCTTCACGCTATAAAGCGGGGGCTGCGCGATATATACGTTCCCCGCGCTTATCAGTTGGCGCATGTGCCTGAAGAAGAGGGTCAGAATCAGCGTCATGATATGAGCTCCGTCGACATCCGCGTCGGTCATGATGATTATCTTGCTGTATCTCGCTTTTGTTATATCGAACTCGTCGCCGACCCCCGTTCCGAGAGCGGTTATTATTGTTTTTATCTCCTCGTTCGCCAGGACCTTGTCAAGCCTCGCCTTCTCGACATTTAGGATCTTTCCCTTGAGCGGCAGGATCGCCTGGAATCTGCGGTCCCTGCCCTGCTTGGCCGATCCGCCCGCCGAATCGCCCTCGACGAGATATAGCTCGCAATGTTCGGGATCGGTCAGAGAACAGTCGGCAAGCTTTCCTGGCAGGGTGCTCGATTCCAGCGCCGATTTCCGCCTGACAAGCTCTCTCGCCTTTCTCGCCGCGTCTCGCGCCATCGCCGATTGTGATGCTTTTTCTATTATTTTTTTCGCTACCTTTGGATTCTCTTCGAGAAAATCGGCCAGTTTCTTCCCCACCACCGTTTCCACGTAGCTCCTGATCTCGCTGTTCCCGAGTTTTCCTTTCGTCTGCCCCTCGAATTGCGGGTCTGGAAGCTTGACGCTCATCACGGCCGTAATGCCCTCTCTGACGTCGTCGCCGGAGAGCGAGGTCTTAAGCTTGTTTCTTTTGAACAGGTCGTTCTTCTGGCCGTAATTGTTAAGAGTCCTTGTCAGCGCCGATCTGAAACCGACCAGATGAGTCCCCCCGCCGACCGTGTTGATGTTGTTGGCAAAACAGAATATATTCTCGCCATACGATGTGTTGTACTGTATGGCTATCTCAAGCTCGTGCGGTTCGGTCGAGTCCTCGATATAGATCGGTTTTTTGTGAAGGACGTCGCGGTTTTCGTTGAGGAAGTCAACGAAGGAGATGATCCCGCCGGTGTAATTGAATTCGTGTTTTTTCCCCTTGCGCTCATCCTCGAAAAAGATCGATATCCCCTTGTTCAGAAAGGCCAGCTCCCTGAACCGCTGCGAAAGCGTGTCGAAGCTGTACTCCAGCGTACTGAATATCTTGTTGCTCGGAAGAAACCTGACCGCCGTTCCGGTTCTTTTCTTCTTCTCGCTGAGTGGAGCTTCTTTCAGCTTCGTCGCCGGCACCCCCGCCTCAAACCTCTGGGTATACGATTTACCGTTACGGAATATCTCGACTTCCAGCCATTCCGACAACGCGTTCACCACAGAGACGCCTACGCCGTGAAGCCCTCCCGACACCTTGTATGAATCATGGTCGAACTTCCCTCCGGCGTGAAGGGTCGTCATAACGACTTCGACGGCGGGCACCTTTTGCGTGGGATGAATGTCGACCGGGATGCCCCTGCCGTTATCAGCGACAGTCACGTATCCCTCCCTTGATATTTTGATCTCGATCGTGTCGCAGTGTCCGGCCATCGCTTCATCGATGCTGTTGTCGACGACCTCGTATATCATGTGGTGAAGACCGTGAATGTCGGTGCTTCCGATATACATGGCGGGGCGTTTTCTTACCGCGTCGAGGCCTTTGAGGACCTGGATACCTTTTGCTGTATATTCCTTGCTCATTCCTCGGTTTTTTCCCTTTCTATCACAAGACGTATCTCCCTGATCTTCAGCCGGGGAAATCTCTGTTTTATTCCGTCGATTATCCTCGTCCGGTGGAAACTCATCTCCTGCATCCAGACGTTGTTTTTAACCGCGATAAAAAGCGTTCCGCCTCTTATGTCGAGTGGTCTGCTCCGTGCGGCCACCCCGTCTCCAACAACTTCCTTCCACCCGGCCCTCAGCGAAGCTTCTTCAAATTTTTCTTCAATCCCCAGGCCCTTGATCACGTCCGGAAGTATCTTGTCTATACTTTTCGAACCTCTTTCGGCAGGCAATTCCTCACTCCTCCACTGCTTCATCGGGGCGGTTTCATTCTATTACGTCCGCCCTCAAAAATAAACAAAAATCTCCCCCAAAAAAGGGTCATGTAACTACTGCTTCAGGCGCCTGAAAGAGCCTTTTTCGACAGAGAAGACAGCCGCTCCCTCCGGCAGAGGCGAAAAAGCGCCGCTGCGGGGTGAAGTTATAAGGCTCTGGTACCTGTCCGACAGGAGGTCTCTTACTTTTCCCGATATTTCGGCGTCCAGTTCGGAGAAAATATCATCGAGAAGGACTACGGGCCTCTCTCCTCGCCTCTCCATGATCACAACCGCCTGGGAAAGTTTAAGAACGACCGCGACAAGTCTTTTTCTTCCCTGGGAACCGAACCTCCTCAGCGGCACCTCGTCAAGCAACAGGTCGACATCGTCATACTGCGGCCCTGTCAGCGTAAACCCGCGTTTCTGTTCAGTCCCCGCGTTCCTGCCAAGCGCTTCTCTGAGATCTTCCTCGATCGAATCCTTCCCGACGCGGGAAGACGCCCGGTATCTGGCTCCGAGCTTTTCCCCTGCCGGCCTGATCCTCTCGAATATCTCCCTCGCTGCTTCCTCGATCTGCCTGAGAACCTCGATCCTTCCTCTTGTCAGGGCAGCGCCCTTTCTTATAAAAATCTCGTCCCAGGCGCCAAGCTCTTCCTTTTCCCCGTTTCCGCTTGAAATCTTTCTGAGCAGGGTGTTCCGGTGCCTCAAGACCCTCCTGAACTCACCCAGGTCCGAGAGGAAAGCCGGAGATATTTGCGCGGCGGTATAATCGATGAATAATCTTCTTTGCGACGGAGGTCCCGAGGCAAGCTCGACATCTCCCGGCGTGAATATTACTGTCGGCATTATACCGATCATCCCCGACAGGGATGAAAGCCTGTTTCCGTTAGCCGAGACTCTTGGTTTGCCCCCCCGTTCATATCCGAACTCGATCGTGAAATCCACGTCGTTATCGCTTTTTCCGGCAAGCTTAAGGAAAAAATATTCCTCACCGAACCTTACCAGTTCGTCTGTCCTTCTTGTCCTGAAACCCCTTCCAAGGGAAAAAACATGCGCAGCCTCAAGAAGATTCGTCTTCCCCTGAGCGTTCGCTCCCTCGATGATATTGAAAGTGTCGGAGAATTCCAGGCTGGCTTTTTCGATATTCCGGAAATTGACACACTCTATATCTTTAATGATCAACCCTGCTCACCACACTTCCCTCTGATAATATCACAGAATTCTCAGAGGCATGACGATACAGAGCTGTTTGATTTCCCCGCTTTGTTCGACCGGTTTTATTATTCCGGCATTGTCCGGTCTGTCGAGATTGAATGCGATATCGTCAGTATCGAAAGTTCTGAGAATATCCTGAATATACGCGGCGTTGTAACCTATCTCCATCTCTTCATCAGAGTATGTCGCGTCGATATCCTCTGTCGCTTCTCCAAGATCCTGCGTCGTCACATGGAGCCTCAGATTGTCTTTACCGAGAGAAAAGATCACCTGATGCGTCAGCGCGTCGGAAAGAATCGATACGCGTTTCGTTGCCATCGACAAAGCTTCCTTCGATACAAGCATCTCTCTTGTGTTGTTTGCCGGGATCACTTTCTGATAATTCGGGAAGGGTCCTTCGAGAAGGCGCGAATAAATCGACACCTCGTCCATCTCGAACGATATGCTGTTATCTCCGATGTTGACCCTGATCATCTCGTCTTTCTGGGCGTATGCCTTGAATGTCGAAAGGGCTTTTGGAGGCACGATCACTTCCGATTTCTTTATCTCTCCGAGCGCCAGTTTCACTTCGGCCTTCGCGAGCCTGTGTCCGTCTGTAGAAACCATCAGGACTCCACCCTTGTCGATTTCCCACTTCACGCCGCATAGCGCGGGCCGGGTAAGGTCGGTCGAAACCGCGTAGAGTGTCTTCTGGACGAGTTTTCCGAGAAGCGCGGAATCGATCGAGAATTCAGCCTTGCTTTCCTGTTTGGGTAGTTTTGGAAAATCCTCCGCGCTTCTTCCATTTACCGAAAACCTGCTTTTCCCGCATTTGATAGTGAGTTTGTTCTCTTCGTTCGACGAAAGCGTTACCTCTCCCTGGGAGAGCGATTTCACGATCTCGGCTATTTTTTTTGCCGGTACGGAAATCAATCCTTCTTCATCGACCTTCCCGTTCACCTTTGAAGTCACTGAGATATCGAGGTCTGTGGCTGAAAAGGAGATCCCCGAAGTGTCGGCCTTGATAAGGGTCATGGAGAGTATCGGCATCGTTGTTTTCGCGGGGACAACGCCTGATATGGCGTTCATTTTCTTGCTCAGTTCTTCAAGCGGGATAACTACCTTCACTCCGCTACCTCCTCCAGGCTTTCTGAATCGTATTAATTTTTCATTCTTCAGGAAAGTGAATCATAAGGGAATTTATACACGCGTACAAGACAAAATAAAGGGAAAATATAAACAGGAGGTATTATACAGACATTGTGTAATTAATAGAATCAGTAGTAGGAGTAGAGCGTGTGGATATGTGGATAATCACCCAAGTGTTCAAGAACAGGCTCGAGCGGCAGGAGGCGAAGCGGTGTTGGCATTTGTGTGAACAAGTGGAAAATCTCAACAATTATGCCCATGGGAAAAGATACCAACAGGAATCAACATTTTATAAACAGCGAGGATGTGGATAACGAGGCGGTAAGAGATCAGGTCTCAAGATCTTTTCTGAGAGCGGATATCTGCCTTTCAAGCGACGGGTCGACGGAAATGGATGTTTCTATCTTTTTGATCGAATGCAGGACCGTGCTGTGGTCCCTGCCCCCGAAACCTTTTCCTATCTGCACCAGCGAAAGAGAGGTAAGTTCGCGGGAAAGAAAAATGGCGACCTGGCGCGCCGCAACGACGCGGCTCATCCTCGTCTTGGCGGAAAGCGTGTGTACGGGGATGTCGAATTCCGCCGCGACAGCACGCTGTATCGACTTTATAGAGATCTTTTTCTTCTCAGCTCCCGAGATAAAGACTTTCAGTACCTCACCGGCCATATCGACATTGATATCCTGGTTTGTCAGGCTGGCGCAGGCGAGGATCTTGACGAGCGACCCCTCCAGCTCCCTCGTATTTCCCCTTACGTTCTCCGCTATAAGAAAGATGACGCTTTCAGGGATAGGCATTATCTCCTTTTCGACCTTTTTGCGCAGGATCGCGACCCTGGTCTCGAGGTCTGGAGGCTGGATGTCGGTTATAAGACCCCACTCGAAACGTGAAGTAAGCCTGTCCTGAAGTGACGGGATCTCTTTCGGGGGCCGGTCGCTCGTACAGACGATCTGTTTGCTGGCGTTGTGGAGAGCGTTGAAAGTATAGAAAAACTCTTCCTGCGTCCTTTCCTTGCCGGCGAGAAAGTGGATGTCGTCTATCAGGAGAATATCTATATTGCGGTAGCGTTCCTTGAACTCGAAGGTCTCGCCGTTTCTGATCGAACGGATAAGCTCGTTCATGAAACTCTCGGTCGAGACATACGAGATCCTCATTCCGGGATGTTCCTCGAGGACAAAATGGCCAATAGCCTGCAGAAGATGAGTCTTTCCCAGGCCGGGGCCGCCGTAGATGAAAAGGGGGTTGTAGGTCTGGGCCGGTTTTTCAGCTACTGCGAGGGCCGCCGCGTGAGCCAGGAGGTTTTCGTTTCCCACTACAAACTCCTGGAACGTGTATCGGCTGTTGAGTTGAACGCTGTTGGGAAGGATGACCGGCTCTCTGACAAGTACGGAGCGCTCAACAGGCTTCTCCGCGCGGACAGTCCTGCGCGGAGAGGGAGACGAAAACTCTATAACTACTTTTTCGCCAAGGACTTCCGAGGCGGCCTCGGTTATCTTGTCGATGTGGTGTTCGGCGAGCCAGTCGATGAAAAACGAATTTGGTCCTTCGACCAGCAGGACGCCCCTTTCATATCCGGCCAGCCTGGTGGGGGCAAACCAGGTCTGAAAGCTCTGCGCGTTTACGACCTTTTTAAGCTTGTCGAGGATCGTTTCCCATATGTCGATGCCAGGGTCTTGTTCTAGTCTCATAGCAATGACCGAAGATACCGGTCCGTCGGAAAGGCCGGCAGCTTTCAAAATCTTTCTTGTTTTCCACAAATGTGGAAAACTCTATAACTTTAATAATAACAACATTAGCGGCGGGGTTTTCAATATGATGTCATGACGTTATCCACAATCAAAAAAACCGGGGAAGCAAAAAAGAAAAGAAACGGGCTGCGAAGCCCTTAAAAACGAACCCTCCCCTGATCCCGCAGGCGGAAATGTATCATACGGAAAAATCGATATCAAGAATTATTTACATAAAATGTGGAATAAATTCTAACTGATGGAAATGCAAGGAGATAAAGCTTGCGGGATACCTTAAGGGCGGAGAAGACGAAAAAATGGAAAGATTACCGGCGGGGATAAGATCTGAAAAGAATGATAAACAAACAAGTTAAAAAAGATAGAGATAAAATGCTTGACAAAAAAGATGAGGACTTCTATTGTAAGTTGTTTATATATATTCAAAGGCCTCTATCTGCATGGAAATGAATGGAAAAGGATAGAAAATGAAACGCACATTTCAGCCTCATAACAAGAGAAGAAAAAGAACTCACGGATTCAGAAAAAGAATGAGCACGAAGAACGGCAGGGAAGTGCTCAGGCGAAGAAGAGAAAAAGGAAGAAAGAGGCTGGCCGTATGACCTCCGGGATGAGCCCGGGCGATGGTATCGATGAAAGGACTAAAGAATAGCAGGCAGTTCAGGCTCGTCTACAGTGAAGGGAAAAGGGAGGCGGGGCAAAAGATCACGATACTGTACCTGGGAAGAAACGGTGAGGGGGATGATGAGAACAGGGGCCTTCTGCCGGGATTCGTGGCCAGCAAAAAGAACGTTGGAAAGGCTTATCAGCGTAACAGGGCGAAAAGGCTGATGAGGGAAATATTCAGAACAGTCAAGGACCGAATTAACGAGAAAAATATCTGGATAGTATTTATAGCCTCATTTCGTCCTGAGGAGACATCATTTCAGGAACTCACGGAAGATGTAGTGAGCTCTCTCAAGAGAGCCGGACTGATATCAAGTTGCGGATGATATCCAGGATTCTGACTAAAGCCGGTCTGGCGGCCGTCAGGATATACAGAATATCGATTTCCCCGTACCACGCACCGGTCTGCAGGTTTACACCTTCCTGTTCGGCATACGCGGAAGAATCTCTGAAGAAATATGGTTTCTTCAAGGGAAGCGGCAAGGCCGTTGTCCGGCTTCTGAAATGCAACCCGTTCTCCCGTGGCGGATATGATCCTGTTCGCTGAAAAAGCCCGATAAACCTATCATCTTCTTATAGAAGGGAAATACAGGGATGGATAAGCGCTCTATTCTGGCTATAGCAGTGACCTTTGCGATATTGCTCGGATGGCAGATGCTCTATGTGGCGCCCAGGCAGAAAGAGGCGGCGCTCAGAAGAGCCGTGGAACTGCGCGAGCAGGCCGTAGCCGATTCACTCGCTTCCCTCGAGGCCGGATCGGAATACAGCGCGAGGGAGGGCGCGGATGAGGATCTGCCGGCGGGCGGAGAAAAGGCGGAGGGGGAGTTTTTCGAAAGCAAGGCGCGGGAGGGAACGGGGAGGCTCTTTTCCCCTGATGATCCGGCGGAGACAAGGAATTTTACCGTCGCTACGGAGAAGATGAGAGTCGCGCTGAGCAGTCTCGGCGGGGAGATCACGAGTATTAAGCTGAGGGAATTCGCCAGGAGCGACGGAGGGGATGTTGAGCTCGTTCCCGAAGGGGCGAAGGGGGCTCTTTCCCTCTACGTTGAGAAAGACATGGAGAGGACCGGCTTTTCCGGCGCCCGGTTTGACGCTCTTGTCAACGGCAGAGAGATCTATGACGGTGAGGAGATCGACCTGACCGGAGAAAGCATCGAGGCGACAGTCCTCTTCAGATGGAGAGGGGCTTCGGGAGGGACTGTCGAAAAAAGGTTCCGGTTCTCGCGAGAGGGCTACGAAGTAGGCGTGGCGATCTCCCTGGTAAGAGAGGGAGAGATGAAAGGGGCCAGTGGGTACGCGATCGCGTGGGAGAGCGGCCTGGCGCTGAACGAGAAAGACAGAAAATGGGAGATAAGGCAGATGGCCTCGCTCGGGCGCGTGGGGGATGAATATTATAAGGAGGGCTCGGGCAAATTCGGCAAAACGGACAGGAAAGTCCAGGAAGGCATGGTCGTTTGGGCCGGCGCGAGAAGCAAATACTTCCTCAGCGCGGTAATAGTGGACGAGCAGCGCTCGGGAGTCCTGGAGATGCTCGGAGACAAGGACAGCAGCATGTCCGGGTATTCGATATTTTATCCATTCCGGGGAGACCCGAGAAAAGTCGAAGATTCGTTCAAATGTTATTTCGGGCCTCTTGACATGAACGGGCTGAAGGATTACGGAGTAGGGCTGGAAAGGACAATAGAGCTTGGCAAGATGCGATTTTTCAGCGTTTTTGTCCTTCGCCTGATGATGTGGATGAAAGGGTTCATTCCCAACTACGGGCTGATAATAATAATACTCTCGATCCTGACGAAAGTCCTGTTCTACAGGCTCACGCACAAGAGCTTCAAATCGATGAAAGATATGCAGCGGCTCCAGCCAAAACTCAAAGCCCTGCAGGAGAAGTACAAGAACGAAAAAGAAAAACTGAACCAGGAAACGATGAAGATGTACAAGGAGGCGGGGGTCAATCCCCTTGGCGGATGCCTGCCTCTTCTTTTTCAGATGCCTGTTTTCATAGCTCTTTTTAACGTTCTCAGAAACACGATTGAACTCAGAGACGCCCCCCTTGGGTTGTGGATCAATGATCTTTCATCGCCGGACGTCCTGTTCGGGTTTGGTTTCAGCCTGCCTGTCATCGGAAGCGAGTTCCACCTGCTTCCTCTTCTGATGGGCGTGGCGATGTTCGTCCAGTCAAAGATGGGTGGCTCTCCGACTGGAGACGCGGGGCCGGCAGCGCAGACCAAGATGATGACAACGATGATGCCGGTGGTATTTACGTTTATTTTTTACGGAATGCCTTCGGGCCTGGTGCTTTACTGGCTGATCAACAACATACTGTCGATCGTCCAGCAGTATTATGTACATAAGGCGATAGAGACCGAAGCGGCGGAAGGCGAAGTAACCGCATAGCAATGGGGCGGATAAAAAGCCCCGGGGAAATATCGATAACGGCTCAGCGCGAAGCGCCCGAGAGCGGCGCCGGACGGGAAAAGATGGGCCGGGGATATAAAAGAAAGATGCAGGAGAGACAGATATGGAAAAGCACGGGAGACAGGAAAGAATAAATAGCAGACCGGTAGAGGTAGAGGGAAAGACTGTAGAGAAAGCGCTGGAGAAGGCGCTGAAAGACCTTGGTTCGAAAATAGAAGATGTAGATATTGAGATAATAGATCCCGGACAGAAGGGGGTCCTGGGGATCTTCGGCGCCAGGAGCGCGAGAGTCAAGGTGTCGATGAAAAATGGATCGAAGGGGATAGAGGAGGTAGCCGACGAAGTCACCGGGCTTATAATGAAAGGGCTGGATGTCGGGTACAGGATATTTTCTGACACGATAGACGATTCGACATATATAAATATAGAAACGGCTGGTGTCGACGGGCTGCTCATCGGCAGGAAGGGAGACACGCTGAACTCGCTTCAGCACCTGATCGGGAGGATCGTGTCGAGGAAGATGGGCGGATACCAGAGGTTGACTGTCGATGTTGGCGGATACCTGAAGAACAGGCAGGAGATCCTCAGGCAGAAAGCTGAGAAAGCGGCCGAAAGAGCTAAAAAGACGCAGAGGGAAGTCGGAATCGAACCGATGAAAGCGTCCGAGAGGCGTATCATCCATATGACACTCGCCGGGATGGAAGGGATAACGACTTATACCGTCGGGAACGGGGAGATGAGAAAGGTCTTTGTCTCCGCGGACAAGGGCCGGGAGAGAAAATCGAACCGGTCTGGCAGAAAATAGAATATGGACGGAACCACTGTCGTTGCCCTGAGTACTCCGCCTGGAGTCTCGGGAATAGCCGTGATCAGGATCTCGGGACCCGACGCGCTCGGAATCCTCGATTCGATGGCGGATCCGGCTGGCCGCCGGGAATCACACAGGGTATACAAAAGGATCATAAAAAATTCCACCGGCGAACAGATCGACGAGGTCCTCGTCACGGCGATGTTTGCGCCGAATTCATATACGGGAGAGGATGTCATAGAGATATCCTGCCATGGAAGCATCTACGTCTACTCCTCGATCATAGAAGAAGCGGTCAGGCTTGGCGCGGAGATCGCCGGCCCGGGAGAATTCACGAAAAGAGCCTACCTGAAAGGAAAGCTCGACCTGGCACAGGCCGAAGCGGTCGTTGATCTTATATCGGCGGAGACAAAGCTCCAGGGACGCGTCGCGCTCGAACAGCTTGAAGGGTCGCTGTCAAGAAAGATAGGAGACATAGAGGCGATTCTCCTGCGGCAGCTTGCCCTGATCGAGCTTTCAATCGATTTTTCGGAAGAAGATATCGAGACATACGACAGTGAGATTCTTCGCGAGAATATCGACGGAGCGATCGGCGAGATAGAAGGAATGATAGAGTCTGAGATCGCCGGGAAAAAACTCAGGCAGGGCATCAGGGTGACAGTGCTGGGGCCGAGAAACGCGGGAAAAAGCAGCATCTACAACGCGCTACTGGGTGAGGAAAGGGCTATAGTATCTGCTATTCCGGGGACTACGAGGGACCTTCTCAGGGAAAGGATCCATATCGGCGGATTCACATATTTTCTCGAAGATACGGCGGGGATCGCGGAAACGGGGTGCGAGATCGAAGCGAGGGGAATATCGATCGGAAGGAAGGCTGCCGAAGGATCGGACCTGATACTCTTCGTTGTAGATGGCAGCGCCGGGCTTGACGAGGAAACGAAAAGGGAAATAGCCAGGATAGAGAAGAAGAACCATATAATAGTCTTCAACAAGCGCGATCTGGGGGTAGTGATCGCTTCGGAGGACCGTGGCCTAAGCGGGCCGGAGATAGAGGTGTCGGCAAAGACGGGGGAGAACATCTCCAGGCTCAGGGATATGATCCACACCGGCACGATAAGGAAAGATATAGCCGAAAGAGTCAGGGAAAATGGCGCGGTAAGCTCGAGGCACGCCGCGGCCCTGAAAGAGTGCTCGCGAGGCCTGAAAAGGATGCTCGAAGAACTCGAAGGGAAGGGCAGGGCGGAGATAATGAGCCTCGAGATCAGGGAAGCGGCAGAAGCGCTCGGGAAGATCACGGGGCGGTCGATAGCGGGAGAACTGCTCGAAACGATCTTCAGCCGGTTTTGTATAGGAAAATAACCACCTGTAATACAAGCTGTTAGACAGATATTAATAATGATTATTACTAAAACCCTTGATAAAAGATATGACATTATAGTCGTTGGTGCTGGACACGCCGGTTGCGAAGCAGCTCTCGCGGCGGCTCGGATGGGAAACGATACTCTGCTGGCGACTATCAATACGGGCGACATAGCTAGGATGCCATGCAACCCCGCCATCGGCGGCCTGGCAAAAGGTCAGCTTGTAAGAGAGGTCGACGCCCTCGGAGGGGAGATGGGGCTTTGCATCGACGCGGCGGGGATACAGTTCAGGATGCTGAACAGGGCCAAAGGGCCGGCGGTCTGGTCTCCAAGGGCGCAGGCCGACAAGAAAGTATATCACAAAAGGATGCTTGAGGCGCTCGTCCTGGCCGAACAGCTCGATCTGGCAGAGGCGGAGGTCGAAGAAATAATCGTGGAAAGTGGAAAGGTCGTAGGAGTTGCGGTTTCGGGGGAGAGGATAGCGGGGCGGAAGGTAATAATGGCGCTCGGGACTTTTCCTAACGGGTTGATGCATATAGGAGAAAGGAAAATACCAGGGGGAAGGGAAGGAGAGCCGCCATCATGCCGCCTCTCCGACGATCTTGCGAGAAAGGGAATAGAGAGAGGGCGGCTTAAGACGGGGACTCCGGCGAGGCTGAGGAGAGAAAGCATAGATTTTTCAAGATGCGAAGAACAGCCGGGCGATATATTCCCAAGCCCCTTTTCTTTCAGGACAAAATCCCTTGAAGTCGACCAGATCTCATGCCACATAACATATACAAACGCGAGGACCCACGAGATCATCAAGGACAATATAAGCCGGGCCCCCCTCTTTTCGGGGCAGATAAAGGGAGTGGGGCCGAGATACTGCCCTTCGATCGAAGACAAAGTCGTCAGGTTCTCAGATCGTCCGAGACATCAGATATTTCTCGAACCGGAGGGCAGGGATTCCGAAGAGATCTATATCAACGGTCTCTCGACAAGCCTTCCGGCGGAGATCCAGGAAAAGATGATAAGAACCATAGAAGGGCTTGAGCAGGCGGAAATAGTAAGATATGGATACGCGATAGAGTACGACTTTTTCCCCCCCCACCAGATCAGCGCGTCCCTCGAATCGGAGAGGATCGAAGGCCTCTACTTTGCCGGGCAGGTAAACGGGACATCGGGATATGAAGAGGCGGCAGCCCAGGGAATCCTGGCTGGAATCAACGCTTCGCTGTCCCTCAGGGGTGAGGCGCCTTTTATCCCGGGACGCCAGATGGCATACGCCGGAGTCATGGTCGATGATCTGATAACAAAAGAGATCGATGAACCATACAGGATGTTTACCTCGAGGGCGGAACACAGGCTGCTGCTCAGGCAGGACAATGCCGACGAAAGGCTTTTCCGGTACGGAGTAAAGTTCGGGCTTCTCGACAAAGGCTTGTGGCTCGAGATGATCTCGAGGAAGAAAAAGGTCCTGAAGGCAAAAAGAAGGCTGGAAAGGGAGATCATCCCGGCGGCGAAGATAAACAAGGTCTTTGGCGGGGTGGAGATCCCTGAGGTGAAAGAAGCAAGGCCGGCGATCCAGCTGGCGAGACACCCGGGGATAGGAGCGGAAAAAATAGAAAAAGTGCTCGGCGACAGGGGACTGGGGCTCTCCGAGAGGGAACTCGGGATGCTGGCGATAGAGGTCAAGTATGACGGGTATATATCGAGGCAGAAGAGGATAGCGCACAAGTTGTTGAAAATGGACAAGATGGTAATACCGGAAGGCTTTTCGTTCGAATTGGAAGCGCTGAGCACCGAGGCGAGGGAAAAGCTCGCGAGATTCAAGCCTCATACCCTTGGCCAGGCATCGAGGATCACCGGGGTGAGAAATTCCGACCTGTCGATACTGATGATCTTTCTGGAAAAAAGCAGAAAACGAGTGGAAAACGGCCCGGAGACGGGGAAAACCGGAAAATGACAGAAAAGACAAAGATAGCAGAGAAGATCATCGAGAGGGCGGAAGGACTTTTTCCCGGAAGGCTCGACGATGCCGGGATCGAAAGAATAAAACTCTTCGCCAGGGAGCAGATCGAATGGGGTGAAAAGATGCACCTTGTCGCCAGGGGCAGCTTCGGTGAATCCCTGGAAAGGCAGGTGGTCGATTCTCTGCTGATGCTTTATTTCGCCGAAAGGACGGGAGCGCTGGCCAGAAAGCAGGAAAAGGATCAGGAGGCAATCAGGGTCGCCGACATAGGGAGTGGGTACGGTTTTCCGGGGATAATATGGAAGATTCTATCTCCGGGGACCGAGATCACTTTCTATGAAAGGAAGGAAAAAGCAGCTCTCTTTCTTGAAAGGCTGGCCGTTCTTATGAGCCTCGAGGGGACCAGGACCCGCGGGGATGCGGCGCTTGACAGCGGAAAGGCCGTTTACGACCTTGTTATCTCCAAGGCGGCCGGGAGGCTGCCGGCGATCCTCCCTCTTGCTGAATCGCTTCTCGGCGCGGGCGGAAAGTACCTGACGATAAAGGGAAGCGAGTGGGAATGGGAGCTGGAGGGATATTCTGGGAAGATGACCCTCGATTTTTCAGAGCCGGCAGAAGGAGAGAGGGGATCGTTGCTGCTCTTCAGAAGAGAAAAGGACTGACCGCAACGTTTCACGTGAAACGGAGGAGCCGACAGACGAAGAAAAGAATGCGGGGACGGCCCGGACAGGTGCCGGGAGGGGGGCCGGCTTCCATCATCAGCGTTTCACGTGAAACGTCATCCCTTTCCGCCCGCCCGGGAGAGATTTCCATTGATTTATCATAAAAGCGACCCTATAATCATCTGGACCCCATCTGATTGACAGGGAGAAGGAAATGCAGGTCAAGTCATATTGTTTCATTGTGTTAGGGGTATTTACCCTTTCAGTGGCTACCTTTTCAAGCTGCGACCAGTCCCTGGGATTCCATAACAAGCCACCTGACGATCCCAAAATATCGATAGGGAAGTGTTTTGTCGGGGCTGGGGGGGATGTGGAGCTTTACTGTTCCGCCCCTGATCCTGACGATGATCCGGTCACGGTCCTATGGGAGGCTGAATACGGAGAGTTTTACCCGGAATCAGGCGAGGGGTTTTCGGTTGTCTGGATAGCGCCGGATGAGCCTGGAATATATACGGTTAAAGTGACGGCCACAGACCGGTTGGACGAAAGCACAAGCAGCGCGGAGATAGAGGTGGGAGAAGCTCTCCCTGTCATTTCGGGGATTACCGAGCTGTCAGATAACGGGTCGTTTTATATGATAGATTCGCCACAACCGGTCTTCGTCGGCTCCTCTGCCACTCTCCGCATACATGCGGGAGTGACGGTTGTGATCGATCAGGAAGAAGGAGGGTTGAATGTCTTTGGGAGGCTTGAGGTTGTCGGGACGGCAGGATCGCCCGTCATCTTCAAGCCGAATATCTGTCCGGGGGAGGACGGGGTGTGGAGAGGGATCCTCTTTGATGGGCCGGATGCGTCGGGCAGCATATTAAACGCCAACATAACGATGGCTGTCAGGGGGATCAGCGTTGAAGATGGAGCTAATGTCGTTCTTGACTCGATATTTGTCCATGACGGAGTAGGGATCGGCGTAAACGTTGAAGAATCCGAGATTTCCGTCGAAGACTGCAGGGTCTCGGACAATGCCGGGGGCATACATATCCTCGATGCTGACGCAGAGATAACCAATTGCGAGATAAGAGATAACTCGGGATACGGAATCTGGATCGAAATAGATGAAGACGGATCGGGAGATATATATGATGTGGCAATCGAAGGGTGCACGATCGCGACGAACGTCGGCGACGGGATAAAGATCTCATATTACGCGCTACCGGTCATAAACTATAATTCGATATATCTTAACGATAAGGCGTCGGGCGGATACGACATTATGCTTTTTCAGTATTTCAACGATTCGGGTATTGACGCGAGATATAACTTCTGGGGAGTCACAAATGAGAGTGATATCCAGGAGAGGATTTATGACGGCTTTGACTTCCTGCCACCGCAACCGGATATCTATGTAGATTATTCGGGATGGCTTATGAGCCAGCCGTAAGCAAGACTCTTTATAAAAAGGGTTGATAGAGAGACAATGGGAAAAATAATAGCAGTAGCGAATCAGAAGGGTGGTGTCGGAAAGACGACGACATCGGTCAATCTCGGAGCAAGCCTCGGGGCGATAGAGGAAAAGGTCCTTCTTGTAGATGCCGATCCCCAGGCAAATGCGAGCAGTGGGCTCGGCGTAAGGATAGATAATGGACAACCGACTATTTATGAGGCGCTTATAGGAAAGACGAGGGTCGAGGATATAATTGAGAAGACGGGGCTTCTCGACCTTGTCCCTTCCCATCCAAGGCTTAACGGGGCGGAGATCGAGCTGGTATCACAGCTTGCGAGGGAAAGAAAACTGAAAACCGCTCTCGCGCCGCTTGTGGACAGATATGATTTTATAATAATAGATTGTCCGCCGAGCCTGGGACTCCTGACGTTGAACACGTTGACCGCGGCGGATTCAGTGTTGATACCGATCCAGTGTGAATATTACGCGCTTGAAGGGTTGAGCCAGCTTCTAAGCACAATCAGGATGGTCCAGAAACATCTCAATCCCGATCTGACGATAGAGGGAGTGCTGCTTACGATGTTTGACAAACGGTTGAGGTTGTCGGGCCAGGTTGCCGATGAAGCGATATCTTATTTTGGGGAAAAGGTTTATGACAGTATAATCCCGAGAAATGTGCGCCTGAGCGAATCGCCGAGTTTTGGAAAACCGGTTATCCTTTATGACGTTCAGAGTAGCGGCGCAAAAAGCTACCTGATGCTTGCCAGAGAGATTTTAGAGAAACAGAAGCGGACGAACCCCGCGGCGAAAAAAGAAAGGGGAGGATCCCCATGAAAAGGACTGTGCTTGGCAGGGGGCTCGAAGCGCTTATATCACAAGACCTTAAAGAAAGCGTCTCGGAAACGGAAAGAGTAAAGGAGCTGGAAATAGATTCAATCGAGCCGAACCCGTATCAGCCACGGGCTTATTTCGACGAGAAGCAGCTCGGGGACCTCGCAGAATCAATCAGGAAAAACGGAGTGATCCAACCGATCGTCGTAAGAAGAAAAGGCGACCGCTACCAGCTCATTATGGGGGAAAGAAGACTCCGGAGTTCGAAGATCGCGGGAAAAACGACGATCCCCGCTATTATCAGGGATATAAAGGACAGGGAGTCTTTGAATTTCGCCCTGCTTGAAAATCTTCAGAGAGAAGATCTTAATCCGGTAGAGGAAGGAAGAGGATACAAGGCGCTCAGAGATGAATTCGGCCTGTCAGTCAAAGAGATATCCCAGCTGCTCGGTAAGGACAGGACGACGGTATCGAATACGATAAGGCTCCTGTCCCTGCCTGACAAGGTGCTTGAACTGATAGAAAAGGGAAGCCTCAAGGCCGGACATGCCAGGGCGATACTTGCTGTCGAGGGGGATGAAAAACGGATCGAGATGGCGCTGAAAGTAGTTGAGAAAGGGATATCGGTAAGGGAAGTCGAGATAGAGGTAGCGCCCGGGAAAAGGAAAAAAAGACGAAGAACGGCAAGGAAGGTAGACGCGGCGATAACAGCCCTTGAGGAAAGAGCGGAAAAGCATCTTGGCACGAGGGTGAGGATCACGCCGGGCAAAAAGGGCGGGACGATAACCGTAGATTACTATTCAGACGATGATCTTGAGGCAGTTCTGAAAATAATGGGGATAGAGACGGCGATATAAAGGCTGGCCCACTCGGGGTGGTCGTGGGAAAAGAAATGGAAAAAGAGACATTTTCGGTGATAATCGTTCCTCACGATCTGAAAAAAACCAGGACATACAAGATCCCATACAGGCTTTTTTATTTTTTCATGGTCATATTGGCCGCTGGAGCGCTGACCGTATCGATTTTCGTTCTGACATACGGGAGGTTGCTTGTAAAGACAAGAGAGACTGTAAGACTCGAAAGGCAGGTCGCCGAGCTGACGAAAAAGAATGAAAAGATCGGAGAGCTTATGCGGGACCTTTCAGAGATGCACGCGATGGAATTAAAGGTGAGGAATCTGCTCGGGCTCGGATTGAGCTCTCGAGACAGTGTCGCCCTGAAGCATGCCAGCGCGGGAGACCTGGATATGGCAGGCGAGACCGACAACGAAAAATCAAGCATGATGAGCGCGATACCGAGCTTCTGGCCGGTAAGGGGGTATATCACCAAGGGGTATAATATTGCCGGAGGGGAGAAGGACAAGGACTACCATCCCGGTATAGATATAGGGGTAGAAAAGGGAGTGCCCGTGAGGGCAGCCGCGGCAGGGTATGTGATAGAGGCTGCATGGGACGACACGTACGGGTATTTTGTCAAAATAGACCACGGATATGGAATAAAAACACTTTACGGACACAATGAAAGACTGGTAGTAATTAAGGGAGACCGGATCGGCAGGGGGCAGACGATAGCCTATTCGGGGAATACCGGAAGAAGTTCCGCGCCACACCTGCATTTTGAGGTAACGCAGAACAACCTTCATGTCGATCCCCTGAAATACCTTTTGCAATAAGGATGATAATGAAAAAAAAGAATCCAGTGATGGGGTTTTCAAAGTTCGGGAAAGAAGGTGAGATCATGGTGACTGAAGGAAAGATGAACTCGATAATCGGGCAGGGGTGCACCATAAAAGGTACGATAGAGGTCAAGGATGGCACTTTGAGGATCGATGGAGAGTTCGAGGGGACTGTTAATTGTCCTGGTACTCTGGTTGTCGGTAAGGGCGGCAAGGTAAAAGCCGACGTTAAAGTCGCAAGCGCGGTTATCGGCGGAGAGATGACAGGCAATATCGACGCGAGAGAAAAAATAGAACTTCAGGCGGGCTCAAGGCTTGAAGGTGATATTAAAACGACACGTCTCGTTATTGACGAAGGTGTCTTCTTTGAAGGTTCCTGCAAGATGAGCCCTGATGGAAGGTCCTCTTCTGCCGCGCCGAAGATCGAAAAAGACGAAAAGGAAAAGAAAGATACAGCTAACGCCTGGGCGAAGTAAGATACTTCGGGACGAGTCTGTGAAGGGCCAGAGCGGAAACAAGCTTTGGCAGGGATAAAAAAAGGGCCGCTGGAAAGCGGCCCTTTTCATCGCTGGGCTTCGCCGGCTTACTTGATCTTTACATTGATCTCTTTGGGTTTTGCCGGTTCAGTTTTTGGGATCGAGACGATCAGCATGCCGTTTTTGTATTCCGCGTCTACATCGTCTGCCTTGATGTTTTCGGGAAGCTTGAAAGACCTTTCGAATTTTCCCCGAAAGATCTCTTTTATATGCATTTTCTCGTTCTCGATCTTCTCTTCCGTCTTCTTCTCTCCCCTTATAGTAAGGGTGTTTTCCTGGACTTCAATGGAAAGTTCGTCCTTTTCCATCCCCGGAATCTCGGCGCTGAGTTCGAATTTTTCATCGAGTTCCCTGACGTTGACCCTTGGAACCCAATTTCTCCCGCCACCCTGCGCGTAATCGAGTCTGGCCGGGAAAAAACTGCTGAAAATATCGTTTACTTCATCTTCAAACCTGTTGAGGTTCGATGTCGGCATCCATCTTACGAGTTTCATCTTCTTCCTCCTTTTAAAAAACCTCTAAATAACCTTTTTACGTTCCGCAGTTTCATTCCTGTATATGGCATCATGCGTGCCAGAATAGAATGAAGACCCTAATTGCATCAATAACAAAGAGTAACGACGGTTATCCATGCGGCTGGCCGGGCTTGGCCTTTCCGTGCGCTGCCGCGGCGCCCGAAAACACTGCCAACAAGGCACATTTTGACAAGACGACACCGCCATTATGGCAGGCCGCGCGTTGGCCGAATGGCAGCGCTGCCGAGAGAGATGGTTTGCATAAGGAAGGGGAGGAAAAAAGTCAAGTATCGGCAGATTCGGACGAAAAAAGGTAAGAAAAAAAGATTTCCTTAATTTTCGGTCAGGATCGAATTGAAAATAATCAAAAGACCTGCGAGAAACTGTTTTTTTCTTGCCGCGGTAATCATTTGCATCCCTCCCGCGGGAGGGAGCCCTCGATACTCAGACCGGGCCAGGCTCGAAAGGTCCGGCGACACCGGAGAAAATAGATTTTTTATCTGCGAGAAAGATATCAGGTACGGGTTCATCGAGGAGGGCGGGAATTCTGCCGCGGGGTCCGATGAAATGGAAAAAATAAACAAGACATCGCTCTGCCTGGAAACTCACGATCCGTTGTGGCCTTATTCCTGGGGAAAGATCCGGATCGGGGTAGAGAAGGCTCGGGCTATAACTGAAGGTGACAGCAGTGTCGTCGTTGCCGTAATAGATACGGGGTGCGATCTCGATCATCCCGATCTGATGGAGAATCTCTGGATAAATATCGCTGAAGCCGCTGGCCTTTCCGGAATCGATGACGATGGTAATGGATATGTCGACGATCTGCATGGATATGATTTCGTGAGCGCGACGGAGGAAGAAGTAGCGGCGGGAGAGGATCCCGGGCCGCCTGATCCTATCCCCGATGATATCCATGGCCATGGGACACACATAAGTGGAATAATCTCTTCCCGGGCAGGTAATGGTATCGGCACTGAGGGGATCGCGCCCCGTTGCAGGCTTATGATACTCAGGGCGGGGTATAAACGCCGGGATGGCGCGGGAGAACTTAAAGAGAGCGATATTTGCGAAGCGCTCGATTATGCCGTTGAAAACGGAGCGGACATAATAAATATGTCTTTTGGCGGAAGTTATTCCGGGCCTCTTTACCTGGCCGTGAAAGATGCGAGCGACGCCGGAGTCATAATCATAGCTTCTTCAGGCAATAACGGGAGCGACGAGCCGGTATACCCGGGAGCTTTTGACGAGTGCCTCGCCGTTGGCGCGGTTGACAGGAATGATCTGCCGGCGATCTTCTCGGGATATGGTGGCTGGACCGATTGCGCGGCGCCTGGGATCTCGATCTTGTCGACCGAACCCGGAGGCCTGTTCGGATATAGAAGCGGCACTTCAGTAGCCGCTCCTTTCGTAAGCGGGACTGCCGCTCTCCTGAAAAGCTCGGGATTATACGAGACTTCGGAGTTGATAAAAAACCAGATCCTCAATACAGCGGAAAATATCTCCACTCCGGGGCTGGAAGAATTCACCGGAGCGGGGCTTGTAAGGGCAGATCTCGCGCTTGAAAGGGAACCGGGCATAAAGGTCTCTGTCGCCGGGTATCTATGCGCGGAATATTCGGGGGACGGAGACGGAGTGGTCGAGGGGGGAGAGACAGCCATGGTTACCCTGACAGTCAAGAATGTCTGGCGGGAGATCACTTCCGCTTCGCTTACTGTCGATACCGGGGATCCGTATATTTCTATCGTGTCGGAAAAGGAATTTTTCATCGGGGATATGACTTCTTCTGATGAGACAGCGATAGATCTCCGTATGGCAGTCGCTGAAGAGGCCCTGGCCGGGCAGGCAGTGAGCGTGAACCTGAGCCTCGACTGCGACCAGGGAGAGACGTCGATCGAATTTATGATCCCCATCACTGGAAAAATAACTCTCGAGCGGACAGTCATCGGTATCAGGGAGCTTTCGGGGGATGGAGACGGTGGAGCGGGGAGGGGAGAAAGGATCGCCTGCCTGGTCGGTCTCAAAGACCACTCCGGCGAGCTATCGGTAATCCGGGGATCCCTCGATATTTCAACTCTTGGCGGGGAGACGGCTACTGAATGGGAATACGCCGTGTTCGACTCCGTCAATTCCGAGGCGACGCTGAGATTCGAGTTTGAGATCGGAGAGATTGCCGAGGCGCCCCTGTCGCGTCTTCGGCTTGAAGTGGAAGGGCCCGGATTAAGACTGAACAGCAGCATACCACTCTGGATCTCCTACGCGGGAGATCCCGGGATGGAAGGAGAGGGAATATCTTGCCAGGGTGGAACGGGACACACAGGATTTTTTTACGGATCGGCAGAGCCTCCTCTGGAAAAAGAGTGGGAGAGCGGACTCGATGGAGAAGGATCGCTTCTCTGCCAGCCACTTGTTGCCGGAACGAGGGTCTTTGTTTCAAGAAGAGAAGGGGAACATAACTCGGTCTACTCTATTTCTCTCGCTGACGGTTCTATCGTTTGGAAAAGAGAACTCCCCGGGATCTCTGAATCGGGAGCCCGGTATCTGGCGTGGTTCAAGGGAGTCCTGTTCGCTTCATGCGGGAGGTATCTGCACGCGATCGACCAGGCCTCTTCGGAGATCGTCTGGTCGGCCGGGGTGGAGGAAGAGGCCGGCAATCAGACCAGCGTGGCTAAAGACCCGGTCGTCCACGGCAATAAAGTCTTTGTCGCTTTTCACGACAGGGCGACTGGTGGAATTGACAGGGTCTGCGCCTTCGATCCATTTACTGGCAGGAAACTCTGGGAGGATCGTCCTGGCGAAGGCGATGCTGTCAGTCCTTTTCCCCCGGCGGGAAGCGGCGACCTCCTCGTTTATTCGACACAGGCCGGCATACTGAAAGGGATCCACGCCTCGACAGGCGCCATCGAATGGATGGCATCCTCCGGGGGGGCGCTGGCCGCTCCGATGATCTGTCACGCTGGCCGGCTGGTGACGATATCTTCTACAGGTATCCTGCAGGTGCTGGCGCTTGAAGATGGATCTTCGATCTGGAGAAGTGATTTTGATGGAGCCTTGTCAGGCCCGGCTTGCGTTGATATAGAAAAAGGAGTCATCTTTTTCATGGCCACGGCGCCACCTGCGGCCGCGCTGTACGCCGCGGAGATGACCGGGGGAAGGATCCTCTCGAGGAAGGCGATGGAAGGATATGGATATTCAGGCGTGTCGATCTCGGAAGGCAGGATATACTGTCCGGGAGCTGAAGGAAGGATCGAGATTTTCGGAATGGAAAATCCAGAGGGCTTGCGCGAGCTGATCCCGGAGTGGAGAAATGATTCGGGAGGCAATATATCACCTGTCTTTCATCACGGTGGGAAGTCGATCGTCTCGGTCAACACGAATTCAACGGATATGGTGATCTCGCTTCAAGGAGCGAATGATCCGGGAACTCTTCCAGCCCCGGTCATTTCGCGGCTTTTTCCAAATCCCTTCAATCCCTCTGTGACGATCTGTTTTGAACTTTCAAGCGAGGCTCCCGTGACGATCGATATATATGACGCGGGTGGAAGGCTTGTCCGATCGCTCCTCGACCGCGGCTGCCAGGCCGGGCCTCACGAGATAAGGTGGGACGGAAAAGACGGAAGCCGCAGACTCGCGAGCGCGGGGGTGTATTTCTGCAGACTCTCGGTGGAAGGAAAGGCAGTGTCGCGCAAGATGATCCTCCTCAGATAAAGACAGTTTCCTGCCTGTCGGAACCCGTTTCAATTCTTGAATTGAACTATTGCGGGAAAGCGTTTACTCTCCCTTTACATATCGTTCTTTTTCAGAAGCTGCGCGGGCAGCGGCAGGGGAGTAATATGAGCGCGGAACCGAACAAGATCATTTATTCGATGATCGGAGTAAGCAAATTCTATAACAACAGGCAGGTATTGAAGGATATCTCCCTTTCGTATTTTTACGGAGCGAAGATCGGAGTCCTCGGGTTGAACGGATCTGGCAAGTCATCGCTGCTGAGGATACTTGCCGGCGTCGACAGGGAGTTCAACGGAAAGACGATCCTCAGCCCCGGGCACACAGTAGGATTCCTTGAACAGGAGCCTCGTCTCGACGACACGAAAACGGTCCGCGAGACTGTCCAGGAAGGGGTCGGGGAAACGGTCAGGCTTCTCGAAGAGTACAATGAAATAAGCGCGCGGTTCGCCGAGCCCCTTGACGAAGAGGAGATGAACTCCCTTCTGGAAAGACAGGGGGCTGTTCAGGAAAAGATAGACTCGCTTGACGCGTGGAACCTCGATTCCAGGCTGGAAATGGCGATGGATGCCCTGCGCTGCCCGCCGCCGGACACGGTCATCAAACATATTTCAGGGGGGGAAAGAAGAAGAGTCGCGCTCTGCAGGCTTCTTCTCCAGAAACCCGACATCCTTCTCCTTGACGAACCGACGAACCACCTCGACGCGGAGACGATCGCTTGGCTCGAACACCACCTTCAGGGGTATGACGGCACCGTCATCGCGGTGACCCACGACAGGTATTTTCTTGATAATGTCGCCGGATGGATCCTGGAACTCGACCGGGGAGAAGGGATTCCCTGGAAAGGGAATTACTCTTCATGGCTGGATCAGAAGGAAAAACGTCTCGAGATGGAGGAAAGACACGAATCGCAGAGGCGCAAGACCCTTCAGCGCGAACTGGAATGGATAAAGATGACGCCAAAAGCGCGCCATACGAAAGCCAAGGCCAGGATCAACGCGTACGAGTCTCTTATGGGTGAAGGAGGGAGTGAAAAGGGAAAATCTCTTGAGCTCTTCATACCGCCGGGTCCGAGGCTTGGAGGTGTTGTGATCAAAGCTGAAGGAGTGAGCAAGGCATACGACGGAAAGATCATATTCGACGGACTAGACTTTTCGCTGCCTCCGGGAGGGATCGTGGGGGTCATAGGTGCCAACGGAGCGGGAAAGACGACGCTTTTCAGGCTTATCACGGGAGAGGAAGCTCCCGACTCGGGGAAGATTCATCTTGGAGAGACGGTAAAGCTCGCGTATGTGGATCAGTCGAGAGATCTTCTCGATCCGGAAAAATCGATATGGGAGCAGATCTCCGGTGGCGAGGAGACGATTCTGCTTGGTGGCAGAGAGGTGAACTCCAGAGCGTACGTGGCGAAGTTCAACTTCTCGGGACCGGACCAGTCGAAAAAAGTCGGCAAGCTCTCCGGCGGAGAACGCGGCAGGGTGAATCTTGCCATGGTGCTGAAGGAGGGCGCGAATGTCATACTCCTTGATGAACCCACAAACGATCTTGACGTCAACACGATGCGGGCCCTGGAAGAGGCGCTTGAGAATTTCGGGGGATGCGCCGTTGTCATAAGCCACGACAGGTGGTTTCTCGACCGCATCGCGACGCACATACTTTCTTTCGAGGGAGACAGCAGGACCTTCTGGTTCGAGGGCAATTTTTCCGAATATGAAAGTAACAAGAGGGAAAGACTCGGCTCGGCTGCCGACATTCCGAAACGGATCAAGTACAGGTCGCTGACGAGGGATTAGCTTTGCGCTGCGGGGAAGGGAAGAAGCCAGGGGGCAAGCGATAAAAAGAATGGTACATAATCCGATTATACTTTATAAATATAATGGGGCGGGGAGATATCCGGGGACAGGTGATAAATGCGACTGGAGGAGGAAAGATGAAATTCAGGCTATCGGTTGCGATACTTCTCGTTCTGACCGCGATGATATCATCCTGCGCGGAAAAAGGTGTCAGGGAATACACGATCGAACAGTTCATGGATAACGTGATCGTGTCGGGCGGATATTTTTCGCATGACGAGAAAAACCTGCTGGTGACGATGGACGAGTCGAAGATCTTCAACGCTTACAGGATACCGATAAGTGGAGGCCCCGCCGACCAGCTTACGGATTCTCGTAAACATTCCGTTTTCGCCCTTTCATATTTTCCGGAAGATAACAGGTTTCTCTACCTGAGCGACAAGGGTGGAAACGAGATATACCATATATACCTGCGCGATGAAGACGGCATAATCGAAGATCTCACTCCGGAGGTAAAAGCGAGGGCGCTTTTCTATGGATGGACGAAAAATGAGGATAACTTCGTTTTCGGATCGAACAAGCGAGACTCGAAGTATATGGATATCTACCTGATGGATATCGAGACGTTAACTCCTAAGATGATATATCTCAACGACGCGGGATATAATTTCGCCTGGATCTCAGATGACATGAGATATATGGCTTTCTCCAGAGTGCTGACAGAGCATGATACCGAGATGTACATCTATGACCGCGAAACAGGAGAGATGAGACATATATCGGAACACACCGGGGATATAATATATACACCTCTCGAGTTCAGCAAGGACTCGAACTACCTGTATTATCTCACAGACGAGGAAAGCGAATTCACATATCTGAAAAAATACGAACTGGCGACCGGGAAGAGCGAGACGGTTGAAAAAGCCGACTGGGATATCAGCTTCTCCTACTGCTCGTGGAATGGAACGTACCGGGCGACGGGAATAAATAATGACGGAAGGACAGAGATCAGGATTTACAGGACAGAAACGGGAGAGCTGGTAGAGCTCCCAGCATTTCCAGACGGCGTCATATCTTCCGTGGGGTTTTCAAAAAGCGAAAGATACATGAGGTTCCATCTGAGCGATCCAAGATCGACGAACAACCTTTTCGTCTATGACTTCGAAACGGGAAAGTACAGGAAGCTGACAGATTCGATGAATCCGGAGATCAACAGAAACGATCTTGTAGAACCGGAGATCGTAAGATACAGGTCGTTTGACGACGAAGTGATACCTGCCCTTTACTTCAAGCCGAAAGGGATAAAACCAGGAGAGAGCGTGCCAGCGATAGTCTACGTTCACGGCGGACCGGGCGGGCAGGCGCGAGTCGGGTATTCGGCGCTGCTGCAGTATCTTGTAAATCATGGATACGCCGTCCTCGCGGTGAACAACAGGGGAAGCTCCGGGTATGGAAAGCGTTTTTCCGCTTTGGACGACCACAGCCATGGCAACGGAGACCTTCGAGACTGCGTCGAAGGTAAAAACTGGCTTATCAAGACGGGGTATGTCGATCCTGGCCGGATAGGGATACTGGGAGGAAGCTATGGAGGATATATCGTGCTTGCCGCTCTCGCGTTCCAGCCGGAAGAGTTCGCGGCGGGGGTGGATCTCTTCGGTATATCAAACTGGGTAAGGACTTTGAGCAATATACCACCCTGGTGGGAAAATTACAGGGACGCGTTGTACAAGGAGATCGGAGATCCGGAGACAGACGAAGAGTACCTGAAAAGTATCTCGCCCCTTTTCCATGCCGAAAATATAAAAAGGCCTCTTATGGTCCTGCAGGGCGCGAATGACCCGAGGGTCTTCAAGATAGAATCGGACGAGATCGTCGAAGCGGCCAGAAGGAACGGCGCGGTAGTAGAATATATGGTATTCGACGATGAAGGGCACGGATTCCTTAAAAAGGAGAACAGGCTGGCCGGGTACGGCGCTGTCCTGAAATTTCTCGACAGACACCTTAAAAACAGCGACAGGACAAATTAAGGTCGCCAGGGAGATCTCCGGAGCTATGGATCATAACAAGGAAGAGATCATTCTTGCCCGGTTCGCCGACGCGTATGGAAGGCTCAGGGCCGAGATCGCAAAAGTAATAATAGGGCAGGACAGGGTGGTCGACGAGCTGATCACCGCGCTTTTCGCCGGCGGGCACTGTCTTCTCGTCGGCGTCCCCGGCCTTGCGAAGACACTTCTCGTTTCGACGGTAGCAGAATGTCTCGGCCTTGACTTTTCCCGGATCCAGTTCACTCCAGACCTGATGCCAAGCGATATCATGGGGACCGAGGTCCTCGAAGAAGACAAATCGACTCACGGCAGGGTATTCAGGTTCATCAGGGGGCCTGTCTTCTCGAATATAGTCCTTGCCGACGAGATCAACAGGACTCCTCCAAAAACACAGGCGGCCCTTCTGCAGGCGATGCAGGAGTACGATGTCACCGTAGGCGGGATGACGCACGCGCTTGAAAGGCCGTTTTTCGTCCTTGCCACGCAGAATCCGATCGAGCTGGAAGGCACCTATCCTCTGCCCGAGGCGCAGCTGGACAGGTTCATGTTCAATATCAGGGTCGATTATCCCTCTGAGCAGGAAGAGCTAGCGATCGTCGACACTACTACCTCTGCTCTTCCCGAAACACCGGAGAAAATCATAGGCGGAGAAGAGATCGTTGAAATCCAAAAGATGATAATGAAGGTCCCGGTCTCGAAAAAGATCCTCTCCTACGCGGTGAGGCTCGTGCGGGCTAGCAGAGATGGAACCTTTCCCGGCGTGGGAAAGTATCTTTCGTGGGGAGCCGGCCCGAGGGCGGGGCAGTATCTTATACTCGGAGCAAAGACCAGGGCGGTTATGACTGGCAGGACGACACCGGACATTGATGATGTGCGGGAAGTCGCCTGGCCGGTACTTCGTCACAGGCTTGTGGCAAATTTCCACGCCGAAGCAGACGGAATCACTGCCGATGAACTCGTTGGCAGGCTGCTGGACACTGTCGAGCAATGACCCGGGGAATATCGCCCGGAGACGAGAACGGTGGAATCGGCATGCCCCCGGAAAAAAAAGATCTAAGCAGCTTTCTCCAGCCAGAGGTAGTAAGCAGGATCGCGCGGATGGATCTGAGGGCGAGATTGATCGTCGAGGGATTCATCGCCGGGCTGCACAGGTCGCCTTATCACGGGTTTTCGGTCGAGTTCGCGGAATACAGGCAGTACAACGCCGGAGAATCGACAAGGAATATCGACTGGAAGATATTTGCCAAGACGGACCGGTATTATACAAAGATATTCGAAGACGAGACAAACCTGAGCGCGACCATCCTGCTCGACAGAAGCGCCTCGATGGATTTCGGCAGCAGGGAGATCACCAAGCTGAGATACGGGACGCTTCTCTGCGCGGCCCTGGCGTTTCTTATGATCAGGCAGCGCGACGCGGTAGGGCTTGCCCTTTTTGACGAAAAAATAGTCGAGATGATACCTCACAAGTCAGTAAGAAAACACCTTTTTCACATATTGAACGCTCTCGAAAAGGCCACTCCCGGAGCGAAGACCCGGATCAGCGAAACCCTCCACCAGATCGCCGAAAAGGTGAAAAGGCGCGGGCTGATCATCCTGGTAAGCGATTTGTTCGACGATCCGGGAGAAATCCTGAGCGGGTTGAGACATTTCAGGCACAGAGGGCACGAGATAGTCGTATTTCATCTTCTCGATCCTCTCGAGCTTTCTCTCGATTACAGGGGAGAAGTGAGGTTCGTCGACAGGGAAACGGGGGAGAAGATCAGGACACAACCCTGGTTTTTAAAAAAGGAATACCGGGCCGACATCGAAGAATGGATCAAGGGTCTTGAAATATCGTGCAAGGAAAACGCGATAGACTATAACCTGGTCACTATCGATACATCTTTCGATCAGGCTCTGGTCTCTTATCTCGGAAAGAGGCGGAGGATGGGATAGGAGATGGATTTTCTCAACCCATTATTTCTGGTGATGCTCGGAGCCGTGGCAGTTCCGATCCTCATCCATTTTTTCAGCAGGAGAAAGATCCCCGAGATCGTATTCAGCTCTCTGATCTTCCTGAGAGGATCTGAGCGCCGGAGTATGCGCAAGATCGATTTCAGGCGTC
Source organism: Candidatus Krumholzibacteriota bacterium (assembly GCA_016932415.1). Classification (NCBI taxonomy): domain Bacteria; phylum Candidatus Krumholzibacteriota; species Candidatus Krumholzibacteriota bacterium. The sequence continues at coordinate 122,296 of JAFGCX010000011.1, read as the reverse complement.
TTCTTCTGCTCCTGCTCAGGGTCGCCGGCGTCGCTCTCATCGCTCTGGCTTTCGCGCGGCCGGTGATCAGGGGCGGCCTTGCGGCGATATTTCCAGGCGAAGGATCCGGGGCGGTATGTATCCTGATAGACAGGAGCTACAGCATGTCCGTCGAGGAAGGAGAAACGACCGCTTTCCAGAAAGGGATAGACCGGGCTCTTGAAATAACCGGCATGCTGGGCGAAGAGGACGAGGTCGCTATCTACCTTTTCGATACGAGGGTGATAAAAATACTGGAGACAGACAGATTCAGGGCGGCACAGGTTTCGGAGATCCTGAAAAAGCAGGAGACATCATTTTACGGGACAGATCTGGCCGCGGCAGTGGCTGCAGGCAGGGAAAGACTTCTTTCAGGAAGAAGAGAGATCAGGGAGCTTTTTATAATCTCTGATTTTCAGAAAAGCGGATTCACCGCCGGCGCGGATCTTCCTGAAAACGCCCTGGATATCTCCGACTCTTCAGGCGGGGTGGGACGGGAAGAGAGACGAAGGATACGCACATTCCTTATCCCGGTAGGAGAAGACGCGCCGGCGAACGTCTCGATCGATAAGGTCGTGACTCCGGGAAAAGTGGTGCACAAGGGGGAAACGGCGGCGGTCAGCGTGGTGATGAGAAACCATTCTCAGCGGTTGGGGGCGAAATTTCCGATCAGGATATCGGTCGACGGAAAGATAGTGCATGAAAGGGAGATAGAAATAGCTCCGGCAGGCTCGAAGACAGAAAAAGCGCTGATACAGATCGACAGGTCTGGATGGATCGAAGGCTTGGCGAGCAAGCGGAATGACCGGCTTAAAGCCGATGACTCGAGGTTCTTCTCGTTTCATTCGAGAAAAAGAGACAGAGTCCTGCTGATCAGCGACAGCGAAGAGTACTATCTGCGGCAGGCATTGAATCCCGGAGAAAATGACGAGGAGATCGAACTGAGGCGTAAAAAATGGGATGATTTCGTGACCGCGGATCTCGATTGGGCGGATCTCGTCATCGCCGGGCCGGGAGTCGGGCCGGCACAAAGGGAGATCGGGATACTCGAGGAGTATCTCTCTGGCGGGGGAGGGATTTTCGCTCTCGTCACGAGGGGTCATGAAAAGATGATAAAAGAACTTTCAAACCACCAGCCGGGAGTCGATTTCAACGGAAGGGAAGAGACGATAGATTATGACCAGGAGAAACCGCCATTCCTCTCCCCCTTCGATCGAGAGGATATGAAGGCGCTTTTCAGGATAAGATTCAGGGGGCCGCCGGTCGTCACCGGCATTCCGCCGGGAGAGGTCGACCTGAGGTTTGAAAGCGGCCATCCCTTTGTGTGGAGCGAAAGCGTGGAAAAGGGAAGGATCGTCTTTGCTTCGATCGATCCCGTGCCAGAGGGCGGAGACCTTGTTCTCTCGCCTCTTTTCCTGCCACTCGTCAGGCAGCTTCTCTTTTCGGTCGATCCCGCTTTGGCCGGGACGGAGGGAAGAAAGGTGGGAGAACGGTTTGTTCTGCGGAGAGAGGCGGAGGGTATCAGGGCAGTCCTTCCCGGCGGCGTTGAATATATTCCGTCGGATCTTTCAGGAGGCGCCCCGGGAAAGGTTGAAAAAGAACTGTCCGCAGGCGCCATGATAACGGCAGGAGACGAACCGGGATTTGTAAGGATCGAGGCGGCAGATTCGACGATAGAACTTATTCCGGTCAATATTGAATCATCTGCCGAGTCCCGGCTCGAAAAAGTGGAGACTGCCGTCATCGCCGATATGCTCGGAGTAGACGATTCAGTCTTGATACCCCAAGGCGGGGATCTTCTCGGACATCTTGAAATGGCGAGGGAGGGAAGGGAAATATCAGGAGCCCTGGTTATTGCCGCGCTGATGATATTTTTCGTGGAACTGCTCGTGTCCCAGAGGAAGGATATGGCGGCGGCAAGGAGCGATCGGGATGTGGGATGACCTGAAGAATAAGATCCTCGGCCTTCCTGCAGGCGTCGGCCTGATGAAAAGGATAAGGCAGGAGAAGGCGAGAGTCCCGGTGAGAGGATTGTCGGGAAGCGCGAGAGCGCTTCTTGTCTCGGCGATAGCGGGAGAGCTCGGAGGCAACTTCATGATCGTGGCGGCCGATCCTGTAAAGGCGAGGGACATAGAGGCAGATCTGGTCAGTTTCGGGGTAGAGGGAGTGGTATCGTATCCCGAAGACGAGATCCTGCCGTATGATTATCACGATCCCGATAGGAATCTCACCGGAATGCAGATGAGGGCGCTCGAAGCGCTCTGCGAGGGAGAGTGCAGGATCCTCGTCTGCACCTTGCGCTCCGTTCTTAAAAAGGTATACAGCAGGGATTCTTTCGTTTCCCTCCTTCTCGATATCGTACGAGGAAATGAAATGGACCTTATTTCCCTCGCCGCCGATCTGACCGCTCGCGGTTACGAGAGGCACGCGATAGTCGAGGAAAAAGGACAATTCGCCATAAGGGGTGGGATTCTTGACATATTCGAGGTCAGCTCTGATGATCCGGTGAGAATCGAGTTTGATGGCGACACGGTCATCACTGTCAGGGATTTCGACGTTGAGTCCCAAAGGTCCGGCGCGGAAAAGGAAACAATAAGGATAAGGCCCTTTCATCATCTGTGTCCCGACGCGGGCGGGCTGGAAAGACTAAGGGAATTCCTCTCCGCCGATATCGATTCTCTCGGCAGGGAAGAAAGGTTCAAGCGGCTTCTTCCCGCTGACAGGCTCGAAGAAGGGATCCACTTTTTCGGAATGGAGCATTATGCCGCTGCCGTCCACGAGTTGTCGCCGATCTTTGAATATTTTGATTCCCCTCCGGTGATCGCGATATATGACATGGAAGATATGAGGACTTTGCTCGGAGATATCCGCGATGAGACGGTGGAGAGATACGCCGCGTCGAGAAAGGAAGGCAACTTCTATCCTCCTCCCGAACAGGTATACATTTCGGAAGAAGAACTGGCCGGTTATATCGGAAAAATGCGTACGCTCGAATTCATCTCGTTCTCTGACGACAAAGCAGTCACTTTTTTTACAACTCCGGCCGGAGACTACAGAAGAAAGATGAACGGGCTTGTCACCGATATCCGGAAAGCTCTTGATAAAGATCTGCAGGTCTTTCTCTTCTGTTCGACAATGGTGCAGAGTGAAAGGGCCGAAGAACTTCTTTCGGATGTCTCGATCGAGATCGATTTTCCTCTGGGGTTCCTGTCGGGCGGATTCAGGTGGGAGGACGCCGGAGTACTTTTCCTCAGCGAGGAAGAAGTCTTCGGGAGGTTCCACAGGCCCTGGCATTCCCCCCGGGCGAGGAGCCGATCCCTTACTTACGATCCTTCACATTTTAAACCGGGGGATTTCATAGTACATCTGAGCCATGGGGTAGGCCGTTATATGGGGATGCGGAAACTCGAGATCGAGGGAGGGATGACGGAATGCCTGGATATTCGTTACGAGGGGGACGACAGGCTTTTTATTCCCGTCTCGCATCTGAGGATGGTGGAAAAATATATCGCCTCGGACGGCGCTTCGCCGGCTCTGGCAAGCCTCGGCAGCAAGGCATGGAAAAAGGCCAAGGAAAGGGCGAGAAAAAGCGCCGGCAATATCGCGCTGGATCTTCTCGAGATATACGCGGCCAGGAAGGTAGCAAAAGGATTCGCCTGTGGACCGGACAAGCCCTGGCAGAAAGAGGTCGAAGCGTCGTTTCCATGGGAGGAGACGCCGCATCAGCTCGAAGCGACGGCCGAAGTCAAGAAGGATCTCGAAAATCTCATCCCGATGGACAGGCTGCTGTGCGGCGACGTCGGGTTTGGAAAAACGGAAGTAGCGCTTCGAGCCGCGTTCAAGGTCGTGGTCGAGGGGAAACAGGCAGCCTTTCTCGTTCCGACGACAGTCCTGGCTCTGCAGCATTACAACACTCTTCGCGAGAGGCTCCAGGGGTATCCCGTATCGATCGAGATGCTGAGCAGGTTCGTTCCTTCAGCCCGGCAGAAAAAGATCGTGGAAGGTTTGGCCGAAGGCAAGGTCGACATTGTTATCGGGACGCACAGGCTGATATCAAAAGATGTTCATTTCAGGGACCTGGGGCTCGTGATCGTCGATGAAGAACACAGGTTCGGGGTGAAACAAAAAGAGGCGTTCAAAAAACTTAAAAGGAGCGTCGATGTGCTGAGCATGACGGCGACGCCGATACCAAGGACGCTCTCGATGGCGATATCGGGACTCAGGGACATCTCGGTCATAGACACGGCGCCCCGTAACAGGCTGCCGATACATACGGAGATCCTTCCCTTTGACGATGAGAGGATACGGGAAGCGGTCATGAGAGAAATAAACCGCGGAGGGCAGGTCTTTTTTGTGCACAACAGAGTGCAGTCGATAACGGTGATGGAAGGATACCTTCAGAGGTTGTTGCCCGACAGGGTAAGGATAGCTCACGCGCACGGGCAGATGAAAGAAAGGGAGCTGGAGAGGATCATGGTCGATTTCCTGGAAGGAAAGTTCGACCTCCTGCTTTGCACGATGATAATAGAAGCGGGGCTTGATTTCCCAAACGTCAATACCATTATAATCAACAGGTCGGACCGGTTCGGGCTGGCCCAGCTCTACCAGCTTCGCGGCCGGGTGGGGAGATCCGACAGAAAAGCTCATGCCTATATGCTTATTCCAAAAGGACGGACCCTTACCGCTACGGCGCTTAAAAGGCTCCAGGCGATAAGCGAGTTTGATTATCTGGGGGCTGGTTACAGGATAGCGATGAGAGACCTGGAGATCAGGGGCGCCGGCAATCTTCTCGGCCACCAGCAGTCCGGACAGATTAACTCGGTAGGCCTCGATCTGTACGCGAGAATGATCAGGGAGGAGATCGCCAGGTCAAGCGGGGAAGAGATAGAGGAAGAGAGAGAGGCGAAGATGGTGATCCCGGTGCCAGCATACCTGCCCGAAGAATTCGTCCACGACTCAGAGGAAAGGATGGATATATACAGAAGGGTAGCGCGTGCAGGTGAGGCCGGGGAAGTATTCGAGATCGGCCTGGAACTGAGGGACCGGTTCGGTCCACTTCCTGCGCCGGCGGAGAATATGCTAAAGCTCGTTGAACTCAGGACAAGAGCGCAAAACGTCCGCCTGGATAAGGTCGAGATCGATACTGCAGGCCGGCTACGCGCGAGGTTTGAACCGGGGCATACTCCGGGAAAAAGACTACTCGCGGCGATTGTCGACAGGTTCGGGGGAAGGCTGACATTTCATACCGATGTCGGATTTTCCCTTTCCGTCAAACCGGAATACCGGGATGATACCGCTGATGGGAGATCGCGGCGGTCGGCCATGGGGAAAGAATCACCGGGTATCGCTGATTTTGAAAGTTTATTGAATTTATTGGAATTTTCTGCTAAATAAGGTAGTTTAACCTCTATGGGTCGAACAGGCTCATACCGACAGAATGAGAAAAATGCCCGGAAAGGAGAGAGAGTTGAGAAAGACGATCATTTTAATGGTTGGAGTCACCCTCGCGATAGCGATGGGATGCTCCAGGACTGAAAGAGAAGATCTTGTCGTCGCGAAGGTGGACACGAGGACGGTAACGGTAAGGGAATTTGAGACGACCGCGGAAACTCTTGATAATAAATATCTTCCAGAAACAAATGATATGGAGGGGAAAAAAGAGCTTCTCCGGCATATGGTCAACAAGGAAGTAATGACGCTGAAGGCGTATGCTCTCGGCTATCAGCGCGAGGATGCGTTCCAGAGCTTCTGGGAACAGTTCAAGGGCCCCTTCCTGATAACGGCGCTATGGAACGAGGAGATAACTAAAAAGGTCGAAGTGACGGAAGAAGAGACCGATTTTTACTGGGAACAGATGCATTATGAATACACGCTCGCCCAGATCCTGGTCGCCAATGAGAATGAAGCTCTCGAAATAAGGCAGAAGATCGTAGAGGAAGGGGAGGATTTCGCCGAGATGGCGAAGAGATATTCTCTCGGGCCGGAAGGGGAAAATGGCGGAAATGTAGGCAGCGAATCGGTCGGCAGGATCCACTGGTGGGTAGAGGAAGTCCTCTTCGACATGGAGGTGGGGGATGTATCTCCTCCGGTCATGACCGACAACGGCTGGGGGCTTCTGAAGGTACTGAAGAAACGCAAGATCCTCCCCGACAAGGACAGGGAATACGCGGGGAAAAGGGTGCGCGCGATAAAGGAATACAAGGGCCGCAACCTCCTGAAGGAACAGATCGAACGTGATATACATCTTCAGATCTACAGCGACGCGGTCGATATCGCCTATGATCACCTTCCGGAAGATGTCCCGTTCGAAGAATTCATCAATGGCAGGGTGACCAGGGAGAACGCCCCCAGGGTCGAGATACCCGATAAGTACAGAGAGCTTATTATCTGTCAATACGATGACGGGATCTATACCCTTGCCGATTTCGAGGAACTCTATTCCATGACGGCTCTGCCGGACAGGCCTCGGCATTCGACCGGCAAATACAGTATTATCCAGCTCCTGAAGAAGGTCATTTATGACAGGATTCTTCCCGTGTACGCGGAAGAGGTGGCCAAGGTCCTCGAGGTGCCGGAAGTAAAGGAAAATTATGAAAAGCGCCTCGAACAGTTCCTCGTGTACAGGCTCTACCAGGATCAGATACAGGACGAGATCAGCGTTACTGAAAGAGAGATCAGGGAGGAATACGAAGAGAGCAGGGAAATGTTCAGGACCAAGGAAAAAAGAAACTACCAGATCATAGTCCTTGAGGATGAGGCTACCGCGAATATGGTTGCGCAGAAAGCCAGGGCCAAGGAAAGTTTTGACTTGCTGACCAGAAAATATTCAAAGGATCCAACCGTCAAGGATAACATGGGAAAAACGGGGCTTATACCCTCAGGCAACTATCTCGAGTATGACGGCGTCGCTTTTGCCCTCCCGGCGGTCGGTTCGATATCAGACCCTTTCGAAATGTCAAGAGGGTGGGCTGTCATCAAGGTGCTCGAGATAGAGCCGGGCGGGATCCCCACCTTTGAGGAAGCCGAGTCCGCGATCAAAAAACAACTGATGGAGAAAAAGGGATCGGAGCTTCTTGATAAAAAGATGGAAGACTGGCGCGAAACGTATGTAATAGAGATCTACGAAAAGAATCTGGAAAAAGCGAAGATGAACAGGACCAGACTGTAAAAGGCTGGTGGCTAATTGAAAAACGGGAGACAGGCCGGATTGCCGATCGCTTTTTTTCTGGTGGTGGCGGCGATAACCGGCTGCGCGGAAACGGAAAAAAATAACGCGCGCGCGATCCCGGCGGGAGCGATAGTAAGAGTCGGCGATATCGTGCTGACTGACGATAAGCTTGAGAACCTGCTGCCGGAAAGCGAAAAGATCCCCTTTTCCGTCGAGGAAAAAAGCAGGTTCATACAGCACTGGGTAGAATTGGAGATCCTCTACCGGGAAGCTCTTCGCAGAGGGCTTCAGAACGATCCACGCGTAAGGGCGAGGATAAAGGGGCTTGAAAAAGAATTTCTGGCCGATCACCTGATCTTTCTCGAACTGCGAGAACGGATCCAGGTGAGCGAGGAAGAGATCGAGGATTACTTCATCCGTCATGGAGATGAGTATAAATACGAGTACAGGGTCAGGCATATTCTGGTAAATACCCTGGAAGAGGCCGAGGAAGTCCAGGAGCTTCTGAAGACAAAACAGTTCGCGTGGGTCGCGAACAGGTATTCTGTCGATCCGGTCGCCAAACGCGGGGGAGATCTCGGGTATCTGACAAAAGGGAATATGATCCCTGAATTCGAGACTGTGATCTTCGACCTTAAACCGGACGAGGTCAGCGGGATCGTAGAATCTGACTTCGGATTTCACATAATAAAGATGGTCGGTATGCGCGAAGCCCGGGTGAAAGTCTCCCTCGATGAGATCAGGGGAGGGATCATGAGCCGGCTGATCATGGAGAAACGGGAAAAAGCATTCAAGGAGTTCACCGGGGCGTTGAGAAATTCAACCGACATAGAATATTTCGAAAAGAATTACGTGCCGCTGGCAGATGTCCCGGCTGAAAATCCGGTGAGCGGAGACACGGTTCCGGAAAGGGAGGAACAGTTGTGAAGGGATTGAAGAGAGTCGTTTTCGCGGCATTTTTCGTTGCGTTGTCAGCCGCGTTGTCATTGCCGGCCGAAGGGGAAGAAAAAGATCGGGAAGTCATCGACAGGGTCGTCGCTATAGTCCAGGACAGGGCTTTGCTTGCAAGTGACATAGAGATGGAATACCAGCAGCTGCTCATGCAGCTTCAGAAGACAAGCCTGCCGGCTTCCGAGGAAAAACAGAAAAGGGAGGAGATCCTTGACGGACTGGTGTCACATCTTCTTCTGGTCGTGCACGCCGAAAAGCTGGGGATCGAAGTGGCTGAGGAGAGGATTGAGTCCGAGGTCGACCGGATACTTAACGAGAATATTCGAGCGATAGGCGGCAGAGACGCGCTTGATGTCGAACTGGCGAAGGCGGGCATCACCCTTGAACAGCTTGAATCCCAGTGGAGGGAGAAGATCAGGGCGAATGCGTTGATAGAAAGCCTGAAATACCGTGAAGGGCTGATGAATGAAAAAGTGACGGAAGATGACATCCGGAAATATTACAGGGAGCATTATAACGAGTTCGAGAAGCGCCCCGGAACGGTCTCTCTTGCCCAGATACTTATCTATATGAAGGCCGAGAAAAGCGCGGAGGAAGCCGCGATGGCGAAGATCGCGGAAATACAGAAAAGGCTTGAGGAAGGAGCCGATTTCGCTGAAACGGCAAAATCATTTTCCGAGGGGCCAAGCGCCAAATACGGTGGAAGCCTGGGGTTTTTAAAACTCGAGGATCTCGACAATCCCCGGTTCGAGGAAGCGGTCCGGAAATTGACAGTCTCCGAGGTCAGCGGTCCCGTGATGACAGAGCATGGAATTCACCTGATAAAACTGGAAGAGGTCAGCGGCGATGAAATAAAATTGCGGCATATACTGATCAAGATAGATACCGATGTCGACGCGACGCGTGCCATGGCGGAAAAGATCAGGGAGGATATCATCAATGGCGCCGATTTTGCCGAGATGGCAAGGCTCTACTCTGAAGACTGGAGTACGAAAGAAGACGGCGGAAATATAGGAGAGATCGCCGTGAACAGGCTTCCCGCGTTTTTTCTTGAATCGATCCAGGGGCTGAAAGCGGGGGAGATAGCCCCTCTGGTCGAGGAGGAAAAGGGTTTCAGGATCATCAAGGTCAATGGATGGACCGAAGAGAGGCCGTTCAACCTTGATGAAGCGAGAGAAAGGATAAGGGATCTGATCCAGAGAGAGAGCTTTATGAAGACGTTCGAGGATTACGTGGCGAACCTCAAGGAAATATATCACGTCGACATAAAGAGCGAAGAGGAGCGATGAGGATCGACCTGCTGCTCAAAGCGCTATGTCTGATCAAGACGCGCACCCTTGCGAGAAAAGGATGCGAAGCGGGGAGCATAAAGCTCAATGGAAGGGCCGTAAAACCTTCCAGCATCGTCTCGATCGGAGACAGAGTGGAAATAAGGTTTCCTGAACGGCTGACGGTGATCGAACTTACGCGGATCCCCACCGGGCAGATTTCAAGGAAGGACAGAGCGGAATACTTCAGAGTCATCCGGGAGACTCCTCTTGAAGGAGACAGTGGAGGCTGGAATGCGTGAGACAAGGCGGAGGATCGCGCTCACGATCGGCGACCCGGCGGGAATAGGTCCCGAGATCGTCACGACATTACTCGGAAGGGGCCGGCTGGACCGATCGGATCTATGGATCATAGGTAGTCTCGGGCCGATGAACAAGGAACTCGGAGAGGAAGTGTCGGTCGCGGCAGAGGCGGTTACGGCGGAAGAGGCTCTTTCGGGAAAGAGACCGGTGGCATTTCCCGCGTTCATCGATCTTACCGGGGGTCTTGACGTCGAACAGGGATGTCCCTCCGCTGAAAGCGGCCTGATCTCGGGCCGTTCGGTCGAACTGGCGATAAATATGGCGAAACAGGGACTCATCGATGGGATAGTGACGGGTCCGGCATCGAAAGAAGCGCTTCATCTCGGGGGCTATCATTATAACGGCCATACGGCGATGTTGTCGGAATTGATGGACGCGCCCGATTGCCAGATGCTGATGGTCTCGGGAAAGCTGAGGATACTGATATTGACGAGAGATATTCCTCTCGCCGGCGTCTCCGCTCAGATAACGGAAGATCTCATAATTACGGGAGTGAGGGTCACGAGGGATTCCCTTGTCAGGGATTTCGGGATTAAGGCCCCCGTGATCAGGGTCGCCGCGCTCAATCCGCATGCCGGCGATGGAGGGATAAACGGAAGGGAAGAGATCGATATAATAGCGCCTGCCATTGAAAAGTTAAGGGCCGAAGGGATAGACGCGGACGGCCCCGTCCCCGCCGACACTCTTTTCTGTTCCCGGGAGAATAAAAAAGCAGACGCTTTTATCGCCCTTTATCATGATCAGGGCATGATACCTTTCAAGATCAACGGATTCACCGGCGGAGTTAATATGACGATAGGGCTTCCGATTATCAGGACTTCGGTCTGTCACGGAACAGCCTACGATATCGCGGGAAAGTCTGTCGCCTCGACCGGAAGCCTCGAAGCGGCTCTCACTCTTGCCGAGCAGTGTCTCTCGAAGAGGAAGGAAAAAACAGGGGTCTGATATCGGGATGACGCAGGAAAAAAGGATAATCGCGGGGGTCTATCACCTTTCAAAGGATCTGGGCAGGCATTTCAGCCTGACAGACGTCAATCTCCAGATCTCGAATGGAGAGATCGTCTTTCTTGTCGGTCCGAGCGGCGCCGGAAAGAGCACACTCCTGAAGATGCTGTATATGGATGATATTCCCGCCTCGGGAGAAGTCGTCGTTGGCCCGTACGTCTCATCGAGGATGAAAAGAAAGACAATCCCGGACCTTCGACGAAGAATGGGGATCATCTTTCAGGATTTCCGGCTCCTGGACGATCGCACGGTCTTTGAGAATATAGCGCTGGCGATGAAGGTGACAGGTCTGCGGATGGGTGAGATCAAGCGCCAGATGACTGACATTCTCACGCGGGTAGGACTTTATCACAAACGGTACGAATATCCCCGGACTCTATCCGGTGGAGAACAGCAGCGAGTGGCGATAGCAAGGGCCGTGGCGAACAGACCGTCGATCCTTCTCGCCGACGAACCGACCGGAAATCTCGATCCTGTCGCGACAAAGAATATACTTGAGCTTCTGTTTAAAATAAATGCCGGCGGCACTGCCGTCCTGATGGCTACTCATGACATAAACCTTGTCAGAAGTTTCGGACAGAGGATCATATATCTTGAAAACGGCACGATAGTAAGGGACAGCGAAAAAATCTATATAGGTGACATCAGAGACAGGATAGACGAATCAAGCGTCAGCGAAAGCGCCGAAAGACTTTCGGGGCATGAAATAACCGGCGGGGACGAAGAATGAAGATAAACGAATTCAGGTACATACTCGACGAATCAGTCAGCATGCTCTGGAGACGCAAGACTGCGAATCTGATCTCAGTGATCATCATGGGGCTGTCTCTGCTGATACTGGTCGTTTTTCTGATGGTGACCCTCAATATCGCCGGTTTCATAGACAAAACAAGCAAAGAGACGAGGATGTACGTTTATCTCGACGAGGGTCTTGACGAAGAACGGTCCAGGGAGATCCAGGTGAAATTGTTATCGGAGACAGGCGTCGAGGAAGTCGTCTTTATCTCCAGGGAGGAAGCGCTCGTAGATTTTCGGGAGACTCTCGGAGAAGGGAACGAGCTTCTCGATGCCCTTGACTCCAACCCGCTGCCTGACGCATACAGGCTCAAGCTGAAGGAAGGGTATGTAAGTAGTGGTATGATGGACGCGATTGCCGGAAGGATCGCCGCCTGGGAAGGAGTCGAAGAAGTAAGGTTCGGAAAGCGGTGGTTCGAAAAGGGCGAGAGGCTGGTGAGAAGCTTTTACATAATAGACCTTGTCCTTGGCCTTATAGTCTTTCTTTCCGTGATATTCGTGATTTCGAATACTGTCAGGTTGACGATATTCAACAGCAGGGCAACGATAGATATCCTCAAGCTCGTCGGGGCGACAAACAGATATATTGAGATCCCCTTCATAATAGAGGGGGCTTTGCAGGGAATCGTATCTTCGATCCTGGCCGTGGGGCTGCTCGGAGTCATCCACGCGTTTGCCAGTCGATATATCCATGACCTCGTCTTTATTCGACTGGACGCTATAGCGCTCTTCGTCTTTCTCTGCGCCCTGCTCGGCGCGGTAGGAAGTTATGCCGCCCTGAGGAGATTTTTAAGATCATAAACCGTTCTATAGTCTAATGAGATACCTTGCAAAAATAATCATCTGCCACCTTGCACTCGCGGCGGCGCTTCTCGTGGAGCCGGGGCACGCCCAGGAAAACGATCTGAGTGGAAAGATAACAAAGAAAGAAAACGAATTGCAGGACCTTCGCAGCCAGATCGAACAGCAGAGAAAGAAGATAAAAGATCTTGAGAAACGGGAAAAAAACGAATCGGAATATCTGAAAAAACTCAGGGAAGAAGCCGCGCTGACCGGTAAGCTCCTCGATGGGCTCGAAGAGAAAAAGGCGATGCTTGAAGAAAGCTCGGAAAGCCTCAGGGTCGACCTCGAAATGAACGAACAGATATACTGGCAAAGGCGGGAAGTCCTTTCCAGGCGGTTGAGAGAGATATATAAAAACGGGCCGAGGCACACGTGGGCGGAGATCCTCGAAGCGGAGAATTTTGCCGATCTGCTTCAAAGATATAAATTTATCTCGCTGATCGCCGAAAGGGATGCCGACCTGGTCGAGGACGTCAGGAAACGCAGGGAAGAGATCAGGGAGCAGGAATCGCAGATTACCCAGGTCCTTTTTGAAGTCTCGATATCCAGCAAAGAAAAAAGGGAAGAACTCGGGAAACTGAGACAGAATGAGAAAAAACAGAAAGATATCGTCGGGAAAATACAATCTGACAAAAAGGGATACGAGAAAAAAGTCGCCGAGCTTGCCGAAGCCGAGAAGAAGATGCAGAATTTCATAGAGGAACTTGAAAAGGCAAGGATCGAACAGGCCCAGGCATGGGGGGAATACGGGGAAAAGGATTTTGCCTCGTTAAAGGGCAGGTTGAGCAGGCCGGTAACGGGAAATATTGTAAAGAGGTTCGGCAGGTTCAAGCATCCTGAATTCGGGACGGTCACCTATAATACCGGGATAGACATTGAGACAAGGCCGGGTGAGCCGGTCCTGGCGGTCGGAAGGGGGCGTGTGGATTTTTCAGGTGTCCTGCCCGGATATGGAAACTGCATAATACTAAATCACGGCGACGGCTATTATACTCTTTACGCGCATATAGCCGAGATCTTCGCCAGACAGGGGACGCAGGTCGAGAGGGGAGGGTTGATCGCCGAGACTCTCGGACCGGGAGATGTGGCGAAAAGCGCGCTGCATTTCGAGATAAGAAAATCAAAAAAGGCGCTTGATCCGGGAGAATGGCTTGAGAAAGGGGGAAAGTGATCGATATCCTTGGTGCAGCTTCGCTGATCGCGAAAGGTCAGCAAAGGCAGGCGGAGATAATATCAACGATGCTTGAGACGGGAAAGATCCCGTCTTCGCTTCTCTTTACCGGACCGGAAGGTTCCGGAAAAGAACTTGCCGCCTTTTCCCTCGCGTCGAGACTCAACTGCCTCGCGCCGGACAGGTGCCCCGCAGAAAGATGCCCGGCATGCCTGAAAGCGGGAAGGCTGGAGTATCCCGATCTCCATCTTGTCTATCCGCTTCCGTCCGGACCGGTCGAGAAGACCCTTCCGGTGATCATCGAAAGCAGAAGGGAGAATTTTTTCGAAAAGGGAGAGTTCGGAAGCAAGGCGAGGAGCATCGGGATCGATATTATAAGGATGCTTGTCGAGACGCTGTCGAAACATCCTTTCGAGGGAAAATATTCTCCGGTAATACTTTTTGAGGCGCACATGGCGACAATCGAGGCGCAAAATGCTTTTCTCAAGCTTCTGGAAGAGCCTCCTTCGTCGGCCGTTCTTATTCTGGTGACCGAATTTCCCGAACGGCTTCTTCCGACGATCCTTTCCAGGTGCCAGGAGATCAGATTCGATCACCTTCCGGAGAGCACGACGGCGAAGTTTCTTGAAAAATTCTATTCTGTCGAAAAGAAAGAGGCGGGAGAACTGGCTCTGCGGGCTGGTGGAAATCTTCGCCGGGGGACTGATTTTCTTGACGAAAGGTTTCTGAGGCTTCGAAATGACGCCGTCCAGGCGCTGAAGCTCGTCATTGAAGGCAAGGCGCGCCAGATTCCTGGCGAGGCGGAGGTCATGGCCGATGAATATACGCGCGAAGAAACCGCCGCGCTTCTGAAAGAAATGACATCCCTTCTGCGGCAGGTACTGCTTTTCAACGCCGGGGCTCTTCCGCCGCGCGAAGCAGTGGCGCTGGGGAAGGAATTGGGAAAAGACTTGATCGATATTGCCGCGGGAAGGGATATCAGTGCCGACATCAGAAAAGTGAATCTGGCCTCGCAGGGATTGAGAAGGAACATCGACGTCGAACTTATGTGGGACCAACTCCTCCTTGATTTGGCAGGGAAGTGGTATTAGATTCCTTTTACACCGTAAAGCAGGTGATGAAGGGACAGAAAGCAGATTGCTGCTGCCCTTTTCAACAATAACATCGACTGGGGTGAGATGCTCTCATGGAAATCGTAGAGATCCAGTTCAAAGCTCAAAGAAAAGAATATTTCAAAAACTCAAGAGCCCTTTATCTCAGAAAAGGTAACTATTGCATAGTTCAGGCTGACCGCGGTGAAGATATGGGTCTTATAATCTCGCTCGCGCAGGTACATGCCAGGGATATCCCGGTAAACGCGAAAGAAGTCGTCCGGCACGCTACCGATAAAGATCTCGAGATGATGAAAGAGGTGAGGGAGAAGGAAAAGGAAGCTCTCTCGATATGCCAGGAAAAAGCGGAAAGCCATAAACTCGACATGAAACTCGTCGACGTTGAGTACCAGTTCGACGGAAACAAGATCACCTTCTACTTTACTTCGGACGGCAGGATCGATTTCAGGGAACTCGTCAAGGACCTCGCCTCTGTTTTCAGGACGAGGATCGATCTGCGGCAGATCGGCGTAAGGGACGAAGCGCGAAGATTCGACGGCATGGGGATGTGCGGCCGCAGGCTGTGCTGCTCGACTTTTCTCAAGGACTTCGAACCGGTGACGCTCAAAATGGCGAAAGATCAGAACCTGCCGCTGACACCGGCAAAGATATCCGGCGCCTGCGGGAGGCTCATGTGCTGCCTCGCGTACGAACTGTCTGATTATATGGAACTGATGAAGGACATCCCGAAAGTCGGGAGCAAGATAAAATGTTTCGGATCGAGACACAGGCTGGACAAGATCAACCTGTTCAACGAGACGATCTCTCTTACTGACGAGGATGCCAATACGATAGAGATATCTCTTGATAAATTCAGGGAAGAACTCGGGATATGCGAGATCGAGGAAGAACCCGAGGATGAGATCATTGACGAGGAAGAACTGCTCAAGAAATTCAAGGATGAAGATCTTGACGAATGACGATCGGGAGAAGGATGAGTAAAAAGAGGTTCTATATCACGACTGCGATCGACTACGTGAACCAGAAACCCCACCTTGGGACGGCGTATGAAAAGATCGGGGCCGATTGTATGGCAAGGTACAAAAGGCTCTGCGGGTTCGAGACGCATTTTGTGATGGGCAACGACGAGCACAGCACAAATGTCGAACGCGAAGCTCGAAAAAGAGATATGGAACCGCTCGATTATTGCAGGATCATGTCGGAAGAATTCACCGGGACCTGGAAAAAACTGAATATCTCGTACGACGATTTCATACATACGACGGAGAAGCGGCACGAAAAGGCAGTCAGCTGCCTGTTCACCAGGATCCACGAGAATGGATATATCTATAAGGGAAAATACGAAGGACTCTACTGCGAATCGTGCGAGGAATTCATCAGCGAGAAAGACCTGGTCGACGGGCTATGCCCCAGCCACAAGCAGGCGCCGAAAAGTATCAGCGAGGAGAACTATTTCTTCGCCCTGTCTAAATTCGAGAAACCGCTTCTCGATCATATCGAGAAGAATCCAGGTTTCATCAGGCCGAAGACGAGGGCGAACGAAGTGCTTAACGTGATAAAGAGCGGACTTCATGACGTCTCGATATCAAGAGCGGGAGTAGCGTGGGGGATCCCTCTCCCGATCGATCCCGGTCATGTCGTCTATGTATGGTTCGACGCTCTGACCAACTATATCTCAGCTCTCGATTACGGCGGGGAAGAAAGCGGCGCATTCGAAAAGTACTGGCCCGCCGATTTTCATGTGATCGGCAAGGATATAACAAGGTTCCACTGCGTAATATGGCCCTCGATGCTTATGGCCGCGGGAGTAGAACTGCCGAAAAGCGTCTTTGCTCACGGATTCATATCGCTCGCCGGGGAGAAGATGAGCAAATCGCGGGGAAATATTCTGGATCCGGCAAAGATGGCGGCAGTCTTCGGAGCTGATCCTCTCCGGTATCTTCTCATGAGGGAAGTCCCGTTCGACAAGGACGGGGATATATCTGTCGATATTTTGGTAAACAGATATAATGCCGACCTGGCGAACGAACTCGGGAATCTTTCCAGCAGGACCCTCGCGATGATCTCGAAATATCTTGGCGGGAATATCGACGAGGCGCCTTTCGATTCGCGCAACGATCTTTACGAAGATCTTGCCACCGCTCTCGATGGATACCGGGAGAATATGGAAAACCTTGAATTCTCCAGGGCGCTAGGGGCTTTCTGGACTGTCATACAGAGAGCGAACAGGTATATAGAGGAAAAAAGCCCATGGGTTCTGGCGAAAGACGAATCAAAAAAGGAGGAGTTGAAAGCGGTTTTCAGGGAACTGCTTGCCGTGCTCAGGAGCTCGGCCGTCGTCCTTTCCCCCTTTATGCCGGAGCGCATGAAAGAGCTGTCAGGGCAGCTCGGTCAGGATGGCCTTTCGCTGGACGATCTTCCTCCGAAAAGCTGCGCGGCGGTAAAGATAAGTCAGCCCTCCCCTCTTTTTCCGAGAATACAGGAAGATCCGGAAGATATTTTCAAGGATTGACAGAGATATGCTGATTGATTCTCACGCTCATCTCAATATGTCCGAGTTCAGGGACGACTTCGGTGAAGTGATGGAAAGAGCCGGGAAGGCCGGGATAGGGGAGATCCTCAACGTTGGATATGATCCTTCCTCTATCGACGCCACGATCGCGCTGGCGGAAAAATATCCGGGAATATACGCTGCCGCGGGCATACATCCTCATCACGCGACCGACTGGTCTCCCTCTCTCGAGGAAAAGATCAAACCTCTTCTTCTCAAAAAGAAAGTCCTCGCCGTGGGGGAGATCGGCCTCGATTACTACAGGGACCTTTCCCCGAGAGATGTCCAGCAGGATGTGTTGAGAAGGCAGATCGGGCTGGCGCTGCGGTTTTCGAAACCGATAGTCATCCATTGCAGGGACGCTTTCGAGGATCTTGTAAGGATACTTGAGGAAGAGGGCGCTTCGCGAGCGGGTGGGATATTCCACGCGTTCTCGGGAGGGCCTGACGAACTGGCAAAGATACTTGAACTCGGGTTTATTGTGGGAATAGGCGGACCGCTGACGTACAAGAATTCGAAGCTTCCCGATATCGTCGAGAGGCTCCCTTCCTCTGGATTCGTCCTCGAAACGGATTGTCCCTACCTTACGCCCGTCCCGTACAGGGGAAAAAGGAACGAACCGGCCTACGTAAAGATCATCGCCGAAAAATTCGCCGGGCTCAGGAGCGTGGGGGTCTCCGACATCGAACGGGCCGCGGAGGTGAACTATCGCAGACTGATGCATGGAGAGCGAGATCTGCCTGCAAGCGTGGCGTATTCGATCGGCGACAGGCTCTATATAAATCCAACTTCAAGCTGCACGAACAGCTGTCTCTTCTGCTCACGCGAACAGCCGGGGAAGACACTATACGGTTACAACCTCGATCTCGCCGTCGATCCTTCGCCCGCGGATATGACAGCGGCAGCGGGGAAGTATCTTGACGAAGGAAAATTCAAAGAGATCGTCTTCTGCGGTTACGGGGAACCTGCGACGAGAGTGAAGGAGATCGTGGAGGTCGCAAGCATGGTGAAAAGGGCCGGTCTTCCGGTCAGGCTCAATACGAACGGGCAGGGAAACATGATAAACCGGCGCGATATAATCCCCGAACTTGAAGAGAGTTTCTCGTCGGTATCGATAAGCCTCAATGCTCCCGACAGGGATTCGTATCTGAGGCTCTGCAGGCCCGACGCCGGTGGAAAAGCCTTCGACGCGGTCCTTGATTTTATTCGAAAGGCGGCTGCTTCAAGGATTGATACTATCGTGACGGTCCTTGATTACCCGGGGGTAGATATCGGGGAAGCGCGAAAACTGGTCGGAAAGATAAAGGGCGCGGAGTTTAAAATTCGAAAATACCACATAGCTCCCGCTTCGGGAATATTCTGATCCAGGAATGGATCGGGAGCGGCAGGACAGGATATCAGGGGTGAATAAGACGAGGCGATGCGCGATATGCGGAGAAGAGACCGACAGCGTTGATTTTTTGATCGATGGAGTAGCGGTCTGCGACAGGCACTTCGAGGAGGCCGGCAGAGTTAAGTGGCAGGGAATAGGGTTTTTCAGGCGCGGTTTCATTGCCGGGCATCGCGAAAAGATCCTTCGTGAAAACGGGATAAAGTCTCTTTTATTGAAATCGCTCGATCCTTCTGGTATGATATTACTCGTACAGGCGGAAGAATGGGAAAAAGCGCAGAAAGTGATAGAAAAACATCTCGACTCCTCGTTTTTCTGTCCTGTATGCAACATCGAATATAAGGCGAACGAGGGTTTCTGCCCGCGTTGCGGAACGAGAGGCGAATAAGCCTTCCGCTGAGCGTGGAAAGGCTCCGACGCGATTCCCCTGGGAAAACAGAAATATTTTCGATCTAGCCGGAGGCAAGGATTGATAGAAAAGTCAGGTCAGAGGCCAAGGAAAAGCCTCGGTCAGAATTTTCTGATCTCAAAAGCGGTTATCGGCCGGATAGTCGGCGCGGTGATGCAGGGTGGACCTGTACCTGTCTTCGAGATAGGCCCGGGAAAGGGAGCTCTCACAATACCCCTTGCCGAAGCGGGAGCGCGTCTTGCCGCGTTCGAGGTGGACGCCGGTCTGGCGCGCCAGCTGCGGGAGGTTTGCCATTCGTACGGCAGCGTCGAGATCGTCGACGCCGATATCATCGATATCGATTTCGATCTAGAAGGGGAAAAAAGAGGATGGGCTGAATATGTCATCGCGGGCAACATCCCTTATATGCTGACGAGTTCGATATTGCTCAAACTGCCTGAAGCGGTCAGAAGCACGCGTTCGGTGATAATGATGCAGAAAGAAGTGGGCGAGAGGATTCTTGCTTCGCCGGGAAAACGCGATTGTGGTATCCTTTCTGTCTTTATGCAGGCGTATTTCGGGATTGAAAAGGTCGCCGCTGTAAAAGCCGGATCGTTCCGGCCGAGACCGAAGATAGACAGCGTCGTTCTGAAGTTCGAGCCGAAACAGATCCCGGGAGCCCCGGAGGAGAGGAGATCTTTCCTCCTCTTTCTGAAAATGGCTTTTTCGCAGAGGCGGAAAAAAATTTCAAATCTTATTGAAGGGCCCCGGGGCGTCGACAAAAAGGGTTTTTCTTTTGAGCTCGAAAAAAAAACGGGAGTCGATCTCGGGAGCAGAGCGGAAGAGCTTTCTCTCGGCCAATGGTTCATTCTCTTTGAAAGATATCTTGAGTTGATGAGGCAGCAATGAGCTTTTGTGGAAAGACGATAATATCGATGGCGGCATTCTATATCGCCGCTGCCACGGCGAATCCTGCCACGGCGGATGAAAGCGGTCAGGGTTCCCCCAATCCCTCGCCGGTAGCTGCCAGTCCGGCAGTGGCAGACACCGTCAGGATCGACAGGCTGTCGATAAAATCGACTTCGAAACTTCAATTCACAGAGACATACTACCTCGGAGAAACGGGGGGGTCTTCCCTCTACCAGGCGGCAGATGGCTGGATATATAACGGCAACCTCACAGTCACGGAGAAAAAATTCCGTGGCAGGGACATGACAATGATCATGGAGAATTTCCTCGCGTCGGCGCTGAAAACCGATCCGGGGAAATACACCCTGAATATCTCGATCGGGGAGACTTACTCCAGACAGAAGAGCCTCGGGCTTTCTCTCTACGGGAAAGAGATCATAATGGAAGACGAGTCGGTTGGTGCCGACTTTGATTATATGAATCCGAGGCTTGGAGCTTCAAAGACAAAGTTCTTTCTCAAGAGCAGGGGCTCGAAGGGTCAGCAGGACTTCAAGTACAACAAGACTTTCGCCGCTGAGACGGGAGGGTACCAGAATTACACTCTCGGCGACAGGATAGGGATAGGGGGCGGATTCGGAACGAATTTCAAGAGGGAAGCGAGTGATGTCGGACCGATAGAATTCAACGGCATCACAAGCAGGGTCGACACTTTCAGGGCGGCGTTCGAAATCACCGGTGATGACGAGAGCTTTCTAAAGGTCAAATATTCGAAAAAGATCGGCGTGATGAGAAGGGTAGATCCGCCGCTCGGAAACTCGATGCAGGCCCTCGACAGGCCGGAGGACGCGCAAAGGGAAGAGAACCGGATAAAGGGGGAGATCCTCCGGGTGGAGACGGCTATCGAACCTTTTGAAGACCTGTCGGTCGAAATAGAGTTTGATCATAACTATTCCGACGAGCGTTTTCTCATAGAAGACCGGAGAAACAAAGAACTGGAGACGAACGATCTCAAGGCGAGCGTCGCGTACAGATACTCGGACGACGGCGCGCTGTCGGTCTCGATGCTCAGGGGAGAATCCGATACCGAGTTCGGCCCGACATCGGTGGCGAGCTATCGGGTCAAGGATTACGAGATGAACGGATCGCTCAACCACGCGATCCATGATTCTCTCAGGGTGTCGCTTAAAGGTTCGATGACCCTCAAGCAGAAATTCTTCAAGAAAAAGGAACAGAATCCAAGGGACGCTGATTATCTCTATTCGTCGCTTGCGGGAACGATCGATACGTACCTCTTCAGAGTCATAAGGACCAGCATCACCGGGAGCGTGAACCGGCGGGAGACGATAAATATCGACGCGACGCTTTCCGGAGACAACAGGATCGACTCTCAGTACAAGTTCGTTCCCGAACTCTCGATATCCCCGGCGAAATGGGTCACGATCAAACAGGGGTACGAGATCAAGGTGGACTATACGGAATTTTCCTTCGACCCTGACAGGAACTATCTCAACAGGAACACAGTTCTTACTACCGACGCGACCTTCATGATATGGCGGCCACTCAGGTTCGGATTCAACCACAGGTATCAGATGAAGGATACTGGCAGTTATACTTCGAGGGACGGGGGGGCGAGGCTGTACGGGCCGACGAACGAAAACCTCGAGCATAGGCTGAGGATGAATCTCAACTATACCCCGAAAGAGGATATGGCGTTCTTTGTCGAGACGCAGTTCAAGGACCAGGTTAGCAACTCTCTCGGGTTCGTCGACGGAAAAAGGGTCGTGAGGACTTCTTCTCCGAGCGAATCGGGAGATTTCAGGATAGGGATGGAGAACAAGACGGAGTTTACCGATAGCGGCAGGCTCGATCTCAATATAGCGTATGTAAAAAGATACGGTCCCTTCCTCTCGGAGGACAGAAGGCAGTTCTGGGAGATAAACGCGAATTTCACGCTTGATTTTTAGGTGGTCAGTATGAAAAAAAGAATATTTTCAGTAGTACTCGTCGCGACGGCTGTCGTCTTTTCAGGGTGTCTCTTCGACGCCAGAGTCCCGCAGCAGCCCGGCGAGGACAGCGATCCCTGGGCGATACCGAATTCTCCGAAAGATGTCTTTCTCAACCTCAGTTCGGGGTTTCACGCGGTGACGAATTCCAATTATGAAAGAAGCCTCGACGAGAAGTTCGAGTTTGTCGCCAGGGTCCAGGACTGGCCGGAATTCACAAGCTGGAACAAGCAGAACGAGATCAACTTTCTCGACAGGCTGAAAGGAGATTATACCGGGGAGAGGAAGATACAGTTCGGCGACGAGGACGGGATCTTCGAGCGCGAGAATATCGGGGTGGGAAAGGCGGAGTTCGAGGGGATGTATGTGATAACCCTCGAGGCGGAGGGTTCGGTCGAGCCTGTCATATACGCCGGGATAGCGAAGTTCTTCGTAGAGAAAGGCTCGGTGGGATGGGTCCTTGTCAGATGGGAGGATACGGATATCTATTCAGATGAATATACCACGTCAAGTTACCTGAGAAAAACGCTGCAGTGACCAGGCCCCCTGTAGGAAGGCGAAAGTAAGATATACCGCAATTCATTATTTGATACCTTGCGATAACAGAGAAAATATGTTAAAATCCACTACAGGAGGAGTAATTATGAGTAGAATATCCAATCGCCTGCTGGCAGCGGCTTATCTTTCAGCCGCGCTCTTTTTTATAGAGGGGTGCATACTTAACCCCGAAACGGACAAGAAACCACCCCCGCCGGTCGAAATCGATTGGCCCGAGCTTTACGAGAAAGAGGATGTGATCGAGACGATCAGCCTCTGCTACAAGTATTACAACAGGGTGAGCAAGATCGAACTGGAGGAAAAGTACACCAACATCCTCTACCAGGGCGAAGGAGAGGAGTACGTATTCTATTACCAGCCCGACGACGTGCCGGTCGGCGGTGATCCCTTCATGACTCTCGCCGAGGATGTCGAGGGGTCGATGTACGTATGGAACAACGCCACCGCCCTCGTCCTTTCCCTCGATCCCTCTCCCGGGAGCTGGCAGCCTTACACTGATATATGCGACGAATGCTACCTGACAACGAGGCAGTATACGATAACGACGACGATCGACCATCATGGAGAGCTTGTTCCCCTCTCCGGGGTGGGGATGTATGTCGACTTTATAATCAGGCCGCATCATGATGATCCGGACAAATGGGCGATATTCATAGTCTATGACAGGCCGGCAGGTTAATACCCTGTCGACGGACGATCGGAAACGATACGGGTTTAAAGCCTCCGCCCTGGCAGCGGGGGCTTTGTTCTACCCGCCTGCCATCTTCGCCCGAACCCTTGACACAGCTTGCTTCTGGCAACTATAGTAGTCCTGCCTTGCGCGGCGGTTGCGGCAAGGCAGCCCCGCGGAAACAGGAACCGACACGAGGAACAGATAACGGGGGACCGGGATGGCTGGGAAAAAATCGAAAAAAAAACGACAGTCGCCGTCGTGGGCCTTCGACCGGAGGTTTGCCTGTTCCCTCGCCGCCCTTGCAATAATAATATTCGCCCTCTACAGGTTTTTTCAGGAACCGAGAGGGAATGTATTCATCCTTGATTACCTCGATCTCGTCGTTCCCGAAAAAACATTGAACACGCGTTTTGAATCTGTCCGGGAGGAAATAGACAAGAGGATAAGGTACCAGGCCAGCCGGCTCGGGATCGCCGGGGAACAGATCAGGATAGTAAAAGAGGACGGAAGGAAAAAACCTTTTTGCGCCAGCGCAGTCCAGATCGAGATCCCCGGGGAAGCATCGCTCGTCCAGGTCAACGCCGCGATCGACAGGGCGGTCGAATCGACGGGAGCTTTTATACGTTCAGGCAGGGAAGTTAAAAGGGACTATTCGATAGAGATCGTGGTGGGGACAAAGCGCCATGTCACCCACAGGTGCTATATCAGCCGGGAAAGAGCAAGGAAGGCAGATACGCTGCCGGAGAGCGCCGGACCGATGATAGCCGTGGTCGTCGACGATTTCGGTTTTTTCAACAACAACCTGGTAAGGGACTTCCTCGCGCTGAAGGCGCCGTTGACGGTCACAGTCATCCCGGGGCTGAAGCATTCCTCAAAGATATGCAGGCTCGCCAGGGAAGCGGGAAAGCAGGTCCTCTGCCATCTACCGATGGAACCGGAGAAGGACGCTGACGATGTCGGCGACATACCGCTTGTCCGGGTCTCCATGGGAGAGGCGCAGATAGAGGATATAGTCGCCAGGGCCCTGAGAGATACGCCGGGCGTATCCGGAATAAACAACCACATGGGTTCAAGGGCCACTGCCGACCGGAGGGTGATGGAGGCTGTGCTCAGAGTCTGCCGCAGGGAGAGGCTTTTCTTTTTCGACAGCCTGACTTCGCCAGGATCGGTAGTCGCCGAAGTTGCCGTCGATGTCGGGGTGAGAAGTGGCAGAAATGATCTCTTTCTCGATAACAAAAAGGAAAACACCAGGGAAAACATGAAAAAACTTCTTTCAATGGCTGTTCGAAAGGGGAAGGTAGCCGCTATAATGCACGTGAGAAGAGACAGCCTGAAAGAACTCGTCTGGTTGATCGAAGAATCGCGCAAGCGGGGGATAAAAATGGTATATTTGTCGGAAATGCTCGAAGATGGGAAATAAAAGGCCGAAAGGGGAGGAACGTTGAAAAGAATAAGGCTCGGAGTGAATATCGATCATGTCGCGACGCTTCGCGAAGCGAGGAAGACTACGGAGCCTGATCCCGTCACCGCCGCGATGATGGCGGAGATGGGAGGGGCCGACCAGATCACCTTTCATCTGCGCGAAGACAGGCGGCATTTCCAGAACCGCGATGCCAGGCTGGTCAGCGAGATGGCCCAGACCCTGGTAAATCTTGAGATGGCGGCGAGCGCGGAGATGCAGGAGATCGCTCTGGCGCTGCACCCGGACTCGGTCACCCTGGTGCCGGAAAGGCGCGAAGAGGTGACGACAGAAGGGGGGCTGGACCTGATCCGCGGGGCGGAGAAATATGCCGGGATCGTAAGGGCGCTGAAAGAAGGAGGGATCAAAACGGCCGCTTTTATAGGGCCTGACAGGGACCAGATAAAGGAAGCTTCGAGGCTGGGTTTCGACGCTATCGAGATACATACCGGCGAATACGCCAACGCGACGAGGGGAACTGTCGAGGCCGCCCTGAAAGATATAGTCGATGCTGCCTCTGCCGGGGCGAAATACGGGCTTCATATCCACGCGGGGCACGGTCTGACCTATCATAATATCCACCCGATCGTGAAGATCGAAAAAATAGAGGAGCTTAATATCGGCCACAGTATCATCTCAAGAGCTGTCTTCGTCGGCATAGAGAATGCCGTCAGGGAGATGGTCGGACTTTTACGCCGCTAGGGGCGGCGATGGCAGGATCGACCGGTGATAAATGAATAATGAAATAACGGCAACGACCCTTTTCGGGCTTGAGCCCATTCTCGCGGGAGAACTCGAAAGTATTGGCGCCAAAGAAATAAAGCTTCTTAACCGGGCCGTTTCTTTCATGGGGGACAAAGAGCTTCTTTACAGGGCCAATCTTTCCCTTCGGACCTGTTCAAGGCTTCTCATTCCGGTGAAAAGCTTCAAGGTACGCGATGAAAAGAGACTCTACGAGATCGCCCGCGACATAGACTGGAAGGAACATCTGGACAAAAACGGTACTCTGGCGGTAGATTCCGTAGTCCACTCGAAATATTTCACCCATTCAAAATTCGCCGCGCTCAGGATCAAGGATGCTGTCGTCGATCAGTTCAGGGATCGCTATGGAAGACGTCCCTCGGTCGACAGGGAAGATCCCGATTTGAGGATCAACCTGCACATCGACGCCGACGAATGCGCGATATCGCTGGACAGTTCAGGGGCCCCTCTCCACCGGAGGGGATACCGGCTCGAGGGGTCGGCGGCGCCGATAAACGAAGTGCTCGCCGCAGGGATGGTGATGCTTGCCGGGTATGACGGTTCGAGAAGTTTTATCGATCCTCTATGCGGATCGGGAACGATCGTGATCGAAGCGGCGATGATCTCCGCTTCGATAGCGCCAGGGTTGTCGAGAAAAAAATTCGGGTTTCAAAGATGGAAAGATTTCGACAGCGCGCTGTATAAAAAGATCATGAAGGAACTTGCGTCTAAAGTAGCTGGAAAGACGCGCCGCGCGGTCGTCGGATCGGATATCTCGAAAGGCGTTTTAAAGATGGCGAGAAACAATATCGAGCGCGCCGGGCTTTCCGGGCTCATCGAACTTCGCCAGGGCGGCGTCACTGATATCGAGCCGCCGGAGGGGCCGGGAATATTGGTCTCCAATCCACCGTACGGCAAACGACTCGGAGCAGAACAGATAGCTCTTTTCTACAAAAGTATCGGCGATACGCTCAAATCCCGATATGAAGGGTACGAGGCGTGGATCATCAGTTCCAATCTCGAAGCTCTCAAATCAGTGGGGCTTCGCGCGTCAAAGAAGATAAAGCTCTTCAACGGACCGATCGAATGCCGCTACCAGAGATACGATATTTACAGCGGCAGCAAAAAGGCGAAATACAGGACGGAAGAGGGGGGAGAGGGATCGTAAGGGCAGTTCTGACTGAAGGAGCTATAGGGAGGACTCTTGCCAGGCTCACCATGCCGATGACTGTGGGGATAGTGGCGATGGTGGCGTTCAATCTCACCGACACCTTTTTTATTGCCCGCCTTGGAACAATGCAGCTCGCCGCTCTCGGCTTCACACTCCCCGTAGTGCTCGTGCTCACGCGCTTCGCTCTGGGGATCGGGATAGGATCGGCATCGGTAATATCCAAAGCTATAGGAGAAGGGGACTGGAAACAGGTCCAGCGGCTGACGACCGACGGCCTGATACTCTCGCTGGCAAGCGTCGCCGTGCTTACGGTGGCGGGATTTCTCACGATAGACTTTGTCTTCGGCAGGCTCGGGGCCAGTGGAGAGGTCCTCACGATGGTCAGGGAATATATGCTGATCTGGTATTTCGGCCTCATATTCGTAGTCTTTCCTATGGTCAGCAACAACTCGATCAGGGCTACGGGGGATACCAGGACCCCGATGAAGATCATGCTCACCGCGGTCGCTGTCAATGTCGTCCTCGACCCGCTCCTTATATTCGGCCCGTGGATATTCCCACGGCTCGGTCTGAAAGGCGCGGCGCTCGCCACCGTCATAGCCAGAATGACGACCTTTATCGTCTCTTTCCTGGTGATCTATAAAAAGAAAAAGATGATTACCTTCGAGAGGCCATCCCTGCCGGTGTTGCTCGATTCATGGAAGAGGATCCTCTACATAGCTCTTCCAGCTGCCGGGACGAGAATGGTAGTGCCGATCGGGTTGGGGATCATTACGGGGATAATCGCCGTCTTCGGTCCTAAAGCGGTTGCCGCGCTCGGCGTCGCCAACAGGATAGAATTTTTCGCCATCGCGATCATAATGGCCCTCTCCTCGGTCCTTGCCCCTTTCGTCGGGCAGAACTGGGGAGCAGGCAGATTCGACAGGCTGAGAAGAGGTATAATCCTGAGCAACCGTTTTGCCGTTATGTGGGGGGCTGGAGCATTCGCCCTTCTCGCCCTTTTCGCCAGGCCGATCGCCATGATATTCACTAAAGACCAGGAAGTCGTAGAAGGGATCGTCCTTTACCTGAGGGTCGTTCCGGCGGCGTATTTTTCACTCGGAATTTTCCATCTCGTAACGGGAGTCCTAAACGTACTGAACAGGCCTTTGCAGGCGGCCGCCCTTGGCGCGGCGCAGGTCTTTATTCTGACAGTGCCCCTGGCGTGGGTGGGGGCAAGATTTTTTGGCCTGACGGGGATCTTTGCGGGGATAGCGACGGCTTATTTGCTCTCCGGCGTCATTTCCCGCAGCGTGCTGTGGCTCCAGGTAAGGAAAGTCGAAGAGGATGACTGGGCCGCGTGATACTGGAAGCGCAATCTTTAACTGGCAGCAGCGGGTGGCCCCGGAAGATGAAAGAGATTTCCCCGGGTCATTTCCAGAGGTGAAGCAGCGAGCTCGAGGTCTCAGTTCCGGCAGAAGGAATGTGGTTGCCGCATCTGTCCGCGCGGACGGCGATCCAGCCTGACGAATTTTCTTCGCTCTCATTGAGGATCGGGATCGGGGAATCGTCACCGGAGGGCAGCGCGAGGAAGATCTCGAGTATCTGGGAATGATCGACGACCAGGTCTATACCTTCCTTGATGATATAATCCCTGAGGCAGCCTGTTTTCATGGCGGCCAGCGCTTCCCTGTTGACTTTGCCGTCGAGGTTTATGACCTCCCTGTCGCAGAGATAACCTATTGTCCCCGCCTGAAAGACTCCTATCCTGTCTTCTGCCGACGTGTTCTCCTCTATCCAGCCGGCTATATCGTAAAAGGGATATACGGGGCGGGACCTGTACGCCTGGGAAAGGGAAAAAGCCACGAAAAGAAGGAGATAGGCAAGCCCCGAAGAAAAAGAGAGCCTGCGGACGAGAAGCTTCTTTGATCCGACCCAGTCGAATAAGTCCTGGATAAAAAAGGCTGAATAGATCGAAGCGAGAAAATAGAGCGGGTAATAATATCGCAGGAAGAAAAAGGTGCCGAATATGTAAAAAGAATACGAGGCGAGAAGGAGCAACGAAAAGAGCACAAGAAAATCGAGTTCCCGCCTGAGCGCTTTTCCTCTCTCCCTGCGCCATCTGGCAATGCTGATTATGCCGGCGAAAAGAAGAATGAATCCAAGGATATTACCGGCCGAATGGAAAGTCTTGTAGGAATCGATCGCCCCGCCCGCCTTGTCGATGATTCTGAAAAGGATATGAAGCGGCGGGATCACCTTCATCGCCGAGACTGAATGGACCACCTGCGACCATACAAATGAAGGATCGGGGCCGACGGAGGAAAGATCCTTCGAGCCCTGCCCGAAATATGACGCGTAGGCAAGGGAAAGGTAGCGCGTGGCGGTGCCGCTGTCCTGAAGCGCGCTTCCGCTCTGCATGAAGTTGAAGATAAGCCAGGGCCCGTAGAGAACGATCACGCCAAGAGGGATGAGGGAAAGGCTGAGCAGCACCGAAACAGGACTTTTTCTTTTCCTGAGCAGAAGAAGGTAGTCGAGAAGGATCGTCAGGACCAGGAAGACGCTGTCTATCCGGCTTAGAACGGTCAGGCCTAAAAATATGCCGAGAATGAAGAATCGGATGGATATGGGGCGGGTCGCGGGACGCACTCGGGAAAGATAATAGTAGATGCTCAGGGCTATCATGAAAGTCGTGATCGCCGTCTCAAGTCCGTTTGCCGTCTGTTTGGTCACGATAGGCGAGATCGCCCAGAGCCCCGCGGCTGCCAGTGACGCGGCGCGGGCGACATACCTTCTCGCGATCCTGTAGATCAGAAGCGCCGTAAATGTTGTAAAAATCGACAGAAGTGAAAGGGCGACATGGATCGGGATTGTGCAGCTCGTTCCGCAGAGCATATAGACTGGGACGAGCATGAATACATAAAGGGGCTGGAACCCGGTCGTAGAATGAATGCTGTCAAAGGAGATGCCGTTTCCGCCAGCTATGTTCCTCGCGATCTGAAAGGCATAGAAGCTGTCGTCATAGAGATACCCGTTTGCGGCAAGCGTGCCGAAATCCTGCCAGGCGATGGATATATGAAACGACAGAACGACGAGCAAAAGGCACGCGCCCAGCGCCGTTGAAAGGTTTTTAGACATTGATCGCGCCAGTTCTACTGCAGTGTACTATACAGGTTCCTCTCATTTACAATCAGAAGACCAGTATACACTATACAGCCGCCGATGTCAACGGCTCTTGACGGATCGCCGGTACGCGAGCTTCTTCATGCCTGGCTTTGGCCGGTCTATCTCATCCGCTCTTCGATCATCTCAGCATCACCATTTTTCTTGTTTCCGCAAATGACGATGTCACAAGGCGGTAGAAATACATCCCGCTCGCGGCGACACTGCCGTCATCAGCCAGGCCATCCCATGGTTCAGCGTGGTCTCCTGCCGGCATCTCCCTGTCTATCATCTCCCGGACGAGCCTTCCTGCCGCGTCGTAGACCCTCAGCGAGACATGCCCCGCTTTTTTCAACCCGAACCTGATGGTCGTCGTCGGATTGAAGGGGTTGGGGTAGTTCTGAGCGAGGAATGTCGCCAGCGGGGCGTCGGGGATATCTTCTCCGGTTATCCCCGAAGGAGCGAGCAGGGCATAGCCGCTTTCGTTCCCGTGTATATCGACGGCGGCAAGCTTGTAGAACCATTCATCTTCCCATGACCAGCCATCATCCATATATACAGTATCGGGGATGCTTGCCACCAGGTTTCCCGGTCCCGGCTCGAAATCATCGGTGAGTCCTCTATATATCCTGTATCCTGAGAGATCCGTTTCGGTATTGGGGTCCCAGGTGAGTACGATCCCTTCGGGAGAATACGACTGTTCTCCGGCCAGGCCGAGGGGGACTACCGGCGCGAGGTTATCGACAGAGTACCCGCTGTCTGTTTCGGAGATCCAGAATTCCGACGGGACGCCGGAATGCGCGATCACCTGGAAGTAATGGTTCTCATCCGACGCCGAGGTAGAGTCGAAGAGGGTGGCTGCGACCTCCGAATAGGAATCGAGGTAGTACGCGTCAATCATCGAGATCATCTTCCAGAAAATCGTCGTACTGCCGGCCATTTCGCTTCTTATGATATCCGGCGGGGAGGGGAGAGATGTTGATCTGCTCAACTCTTCCGCGGAAAAGTCCCGATCCTTCTGCGGGGCTATCTCCGATATCGATTCGATGATCGTTGCTCCGCGGCTCGCAAGAAGGATCGCGTCGGGGTGGCTTATCGCCCTCCAGACGGTATAATGCGATATCGCCATTGCCGGCCAGGGATCGAGCCTGCTGGCGTACCAGGCGAGATCGACCGAGCCCCCCTGATCTCCCGGTATGTCGCGGATGTCGGCGATCACGGGGGAGGGGTATCCCCAGTATCCATTGCGCTCGACCCTCTGGGCCATTAAGTCGTAAGTGCTTGAATAATAGGAATCCCACGAAAAGATAACTCCCCCTTCGCCGTCTGGGGACATGTCGAAGGCCGATGTCCTGTATGTGGTGTGCCCGGCGTGGACTCCGTTCGTCGCCCAATGCGCCGAGCCGGAAAGGTCGAGCATCTGTGCGTAATGTGTATATTCGATAAGCCTGCAATCTGTCCATCCTATGATTATATTCCCGTTCTCGGAAATGATGAGCTTCGGGCCGGTTTGCATGTGCCTTTCAGTGCATACGGCTACTCCGTCCGAAGTCCATAGCCCCGTACCGTCAGGGTCGATCCTCTGCGCGTAGATATCTGTATTGGTCGTCCGGTCGTCCGACCAGGCGATTACGGCGCCGCCGCTTCCGTCAGACACTCCGCCAGGGTTATTCTGATTCCCGGAGG
Source organism: Candidatus Krumholzibacteriota bacterium (assembly GCA_016932415.1). Lineage (NCBI taxonomy): Bacteria > Candidatus Krumholzibacteriota > Candidatus Krumholzibacteriota bacterium. Next base: position 90,932 of record JAFGCX010000011.1, on the reverse strand, counting down.
CGAGGCAGACAGGGAGTCCGTTAGACGACCACTGCGCCACTCCGCCACTTGAGACGCGCTGGGCGAAGATATCACTCGTTCCGTTTCTTAAGTCCTGCCAGATGATTATCGCCCCGCCGCCTCCATCCCCGACCACGGAATTGACGGACTGTGAAGCGGTCTGCGTGCATATCGGCACGCCGTTCGATGTCCAGTAGATTGAACCTGAAGGCCCGATCCTTCTCGCGTATACGTCGAGATTGCCGTTGCGGCTGTCCATCCAGGCGATGATCGCTCCGCCTGTTCCGTCGGGGCAGAGTTCTGGCTGTTGCTGTATAGATGTCTCGGTGCATGGAGAAGTGCCGCTCGCTCCCCACATCACCGTGCCGTCCGAGTCGGCCCTCTGCGCGTAGATATCGTAATTTCCCGATACGGAGCTGTACCACGCGACGATGACACCGCCTGTCAGGTCTGAGATGAGCTTAAGGTCGGTATAGCCCGATGAACCGCTAAGGAGAGTCACCCCGCCGGCAGTCCACTGCGGAGTTCCATCGGCATCGATTTTCTGGGCTTTGATGCCATAAACGGGACCTGTCTCGAAATCTTCCCATACGATGATCGCTCCGCCAGCCCCGTCACCTGTTATGAGCGGTTCCCACTGGTTCGGCGTCCCTGTGGCGATGGCGATCCCCCCTGAAGTCCACAGTTCGTTGCCGCGATTGTCGATCATCTGCGCGTAGATGTCGGGCCCGCTCCCCGAGCGGTAATCTTCCCAAACGAGATAGATATTTCCCGCTCCGTCGGGAGCCGACTGAATATAGCGTTGGGTAGAGACTTCGTCGCAGATCAGATTCCCCCCCTGATGCCATAAGGCGCCGGCAGGTGTGGAAGAAAAGGAAAGAACAAGCAGGATTGTAAGGAACGCGATGCCCCTGTGATTCATTTCGAACCCCCTTCCAAGGGTCGGGGAAAAAACAATTCCACGATAAAGGGCGCCCCGCCAGGGTAAACGCTCTGAATCAGGATTCCTGCCGTACCGATTGCCGGAGATGGCAGGCGAAAATTTGTAACGAGGTTAAAATGCCGCCTCAGGCGCCTATTCTATCATAAATCGGGAGAGATTTCAAGGGCAGGTGCGGTAAGGGTTTATTCCGTCACAGGGATCTGTATTTCCGGGCGGTCTCTGATCGGCCCGCCGCCCTCATTTGAGACTGCCACCGTTGGATCATAAGGGAGGCAAGGTATAGATCTGGTGGATCGCCCACTTCGCCGGCACCGATAAAGATACAATTATCGTTTACCTGTATCTGATCTCGATCTCCCTTTCGCCCCCTGGCTCCAGCAGGATGAACGGCACGGGGTCGTCGAGTTGAAGTTTTCCTGATATCTCTGCCGGCCGATCGACGATCAGTCCCCTGTCGTAATGATATGGAAGAAGCACTTTCTCAGGGATGGACCGGCCGGTTTCGAAGCGGACAATGATTTTACCATAATCGGCCCTGACAGTCATCCCGGAAGGGTATTCAGGATAAAGGGAGCTCGAGACGTTCCAGAGAACGATGTCGCGGTATGACCAGAGCGGGGAGACTTGTGGATAGTTCCTGAAATATCCCGTGCTGCCGGTAGAAACCGTAAGCAACCAGCGTACGTTGTAGAGCCTTATATAATCGCCCAGCCTCTCCCGGTCGATCTTCTCGAGGGAGCTTCCGAAGAGGTCCTCCGCCCTGAAAGAAGCAAAGTTGTGCTTTATAAAGAAGTGGGGATGGGGGCCGCCGATCTGTTCGACGCCGGTATAAAGAGGAATGATCGATGGGAGATAACTATAGCGGTAGGAAGCGGAGACTCCAGCCTCGATCATCAACCTGCCGGAGGGATCGGTATATCTTTTCAACGCTTCTATCATCGCCCCGATCTCCGAAGGAAGCCGGGTCGTCAGGGTGTGCCTGTAATATTCGCGTGATTCGATCATCGAAAAGAAAGGAATGAGTGCCAGAAGAAAAAATATCATCGCGGCGCGAAGTCGCGGGGCGGTCTTTCCACCGGGGAGATCTCTGAAGAAAAATCGAGATGTCATCGACAACCCCGTCCCCGCCAGCGGGGCAAGGAAGACGAAGGCGGAAAAGAGGAAACGCCCCGGTTCCATCTGGTTGTAGATCGGGATATATATGCCGAAGCCGGCGAGAAGGATAAGGAATACGCTTCCCGCCAGGGGAGCGGCAGCTTTCGTATACTGCTTTTTCGATATAAGACGGACAGTTCCCGCGACCGCCATGGCAAGAAGAAAAAGCGCCGGGATATTGCCCGGTTTGAAAAGGAGCCTGCCGAGGCCCGCAACGCCGTGTATCTGGAAGAAGGTCTCTGATGGTGTCTTCAGATCGATATACCTGAAGAGCGGTATCAGCCACGCGAGATTTATAACAATTACAAGCAGGCACCAGAGGAGCATTCGCAGGAGTATCCGCTTTTCCCACTGGCGATGTTCAATGCCAGGGATGACGAGGCGCCGTTCGGAAAAAAAGAGAGCGATGAACGGGGCGGGAAGGATCACCGCGGCGGTAGGGTGCAGGAAAAAGGCAAGAGGGCCGGTGAAGTAGAACTTTATCACCCTTTCCTCGTTGAGGAACTTTCTGAAAAGCCCGCATATATAAAGAGAAAGATGAGAGACGAGGAGGAAGGCGAACATCCCGACAAAACGGAAATCTCCGGCGTATGGCCTTCCCCAGTGCCAGAAAACAAGAAAGAGCAGCAGGGCGTAGAGCGATTCCTCGAAACTGTAAAGCAGGTTGCGGCATCCCGCGTAGATAGTGAAGACGAGCAGAAGGTGCGAGATGAGGATGAACAGCTTGTACGTTCTCGCAGGATCAAAGAAGGCGAGGAGTGAACTCCACAGCTCGACCCCTTTCGAATCTATATCGAATAAGACGCCTCCCGGATATCCTGCCATGAAATACGGGTCATAGGTGTACAGGCGGTAGTCGCGCCAGAAGATATCTCTCGATCGCGCGATCTGGTAATAATGTATCGAATGATCGAGAGTAATGACTGGATCGGCGTTTACGATCTCTTCGGGAGGGAAGAAGAAGAGAGTGGCGATCAGGTGAAAAGCGAAGACCACCGTGATAACGGCCCTTTCCTTCCGTCGGCCCTCATTCATTTTGATAAGAAGCAGATAGATCGGCCGGGCGGCGAGGATGATGAAGAGCGAGGCGAGGATGATCGAAGCGGCGCTTATTCCCTGGCCGGTCAGCTGGGGCGATGTGGCAAAGAGCCCCGCGAGAATTCCCGCCACGAGAAGAAAATAATCGATTCTTCCAAATCGTCCTGTCATGGATGTAATCCTGCCAGATCGAGAAATTCCTTCTCCGAAAGGATGATCAAATCGAGTTTTACCGCCTTTTCGTATTTCGATCCAGGCTCCGATCCGGTCACCACGTAGTCTGTCTTCCTGCTGACGCTCGAACTCGTTCTCCCTCCACGCTCCTGAATGATCCTTTTTGCCTCCGCTCTTGTCAGGCGCTCGAGGCTTCCGGTCAGAACGAATATTTTTCCGGCGAACGGCCTGTCAGTTGCCGATGTCTCCGGCGCCTTGGGCTCGACGCCGAGAGCGAGGATCTCTTCGATGATTTCGAGATTTCTTTCTTCGTGGAAAAAGTTGTGTACAGATCTTGCCGCTTCGGGGCCGATCTCGTGGACCGCCGTCAGCGAGTCGATGTCGGCGGACTTTATATTTTCAATCGATCCGAAATATTCCGCGAGGAGAACGGCGGCGCGCTCGCCGACGTTCCTTATGCCAAGGGCGAAGATAAACCTGCTCAGCTCTACATTTTTCGCCGCCTCGATAGCCGACAGGAGGTTATCGGCAGATTTTTCGGCGAACCCTTCAAGCCGCAGGAGAGCTTCCCTGTCGAGCCTGAAAATATCGGAAAATCTCGTGACGATGCCAAGATCGACCATAGCTTCGACCTTCTTCTTGCCGATCCCGTCGATATCGAGTGCCTGGCGGGAGACGAAATGCTCTATTCCTCTTTTAAGCTGCGCGGGGCAGGAAACGCCGCCGGTGCAGAAATGATACGCGCCATCCTCTTCGACGGCGGAGGAACAGACCGGGCAGGACGAAGGCATGGCAAATGGTTCTTTCCTTTTCTGGCCGGCGATTTCTATCCTTTCGACGACGGCGGGGATCACATCGCCGGCCCTTTCGATCCGGACCCTGTCCCCGGTGCGGATATCCTTTCGAGCCACCTCGCCGGCGTTATGCAGGGTGGCGCGGCTTACCGTCACACCTCCGACATCTACAGGCTTTAAAAGGGCGACAGGGGTGAGTTTTCCCGTCCTGCCTACCTGGATCACTATATCCTCCACCGATGTGATCTCTCTTCTGGGCTCGAATTTCATCGCCAGCGCCCACCTTGGCGATCGAGTCCTCGTCCCGGCGGCGCGCCGGTCTTTTTTGGAATCGAGCTGGATCACGACTCCATCGATCTCGAAAGGCAGATCTTCACGCAGGCGGGAAAGCTCCTCATGATAACCGATAGCCTCACCGATCCCGTCGCAGATCTTCCAGTGATCATCAATTTTAAATCCCCAGCTGGAAAGAAGAGCGAGTTCTTCGCCGTGCGAAGCTATCTCTTCGAACCCTTCCGCCAGCATTATCTCGTAAGCGTAAAACGTCAGGGGCCTCGAAGCGGTTATCTTCGGGTCGAGCTGTCTTAAAGATCCGGCAGCGGCGTTTCTCGGATTGGCGAAAATGCCTTCTCCCCGCTCGGTCATCTTGCCGTTGAGATCCCGGAATCCATCGAGCGGCATAAGCACCTCACCGCGTATCGACACGAGGGAAGGGATGGCTTCTCCGTAAAGTCCGGGCGGGATCGCTTCTATCGTCCTGATATTTGAGGTCACATCCTCCCCCGTACTTCCATTCCCTCTGGTGGAACCTCTGACAAGACGGCCATCCTCATATACAAGTTCGACCGAGAGACCGTCGAATTTCGGTTCGGCGGTATACCGGAGTTCTTCCTTCTCTATCAGTTTTTTAAGTCTTGAATCGAAATCTCTCGCTTCATCCGCCTCTGTCGTGGAATCGAGGCTGAGCATCGGGGCGAGGTGATCGACCTTCGAGAGCTCGCTTCTTGGCTCGGCTCCCACTCTCCTCGTCGGTGAATCGGCACTGGCAAGATCGGGAAAAGCTGCTTCGATATCTTCGAGCTCCCGACGCAAAAGGTCGTAATCGGAGTCGGAGATCACCGGTGCGTCCTCGACATAGTAGAGGCGGTCGTACCTGTCGATAAGTTCGTAAAGTTCGAGCAGTCGGTTTTTCGCTTCGGCGCGTTTCATCGACCGGCCTTTCAGCGGAGAGCCCCGTTTATATACGAAGAGAGTATACTACGGAGATGGTTATTTCGGAAGACGTTCCTGCCACGAATCGATATTGAAATTGAATCTTTCGGCGAGCCTGAGAAAACTCACCACGTCTGAAAGATCGGCGCCCGAGCCGGCCGCGCCAGTGGCGATCCTGTCAGCGGCGTCTCCGACCCGGGTCTCGAGGATAGTGAAGATCTCGTTCTGGATATCGTGATGGGGCAGTTCGAGATCGATCTCGCGGCAGTATTCGGCGAAAGTGAAGAGTTGATCGGAGATCTTATTTGAGAGAGATTCGCGCATCGGGGAAAGCATGCCGAGGAAAAATCCGGTAAAGATCTTCAGCGTCCTGCTCTTGTCTAGTTCTATGCCGTAGTAGTTCGATTCGGAGATCACCTTTTTTATCCCATCGAGTCCGGCCGTGTCGAAACTCTCGGTCCACCTGTCGATCTCGCCGGAAAGACGTTCGGCAAGTACTGCCCTCGCCGGAGCAAGGAGGCTTTCCGGCGGGGTGAGGGAAGTCTCCTTGAAGAGCCTGAGGATCTCGCGGTTCTCGAAATAGAGTTTCTCGAATATGCTTTTTACTTCCAATATCTGTTTTTTTGCCAGAAGCCCCAGGATCTTTTCCCTGTCTTCGCTGAAAAGGTCGCGCATAACGAAGATATTCCCTTCGAAGTAATCGGCCATATCGGCGACTATATCGAAATAATCAGTGTCGGCAGGGAGGGCTGAAAAATGGGACTTCATCGATTCGAATTCCTCACTGCCGGCGCATTCGTTAAGCATGCAGGCCACGCGGGCCGGAGTGCCAACGACAAGTATATATTTGAAATCGTTTTTTTCGAGAGTATACGGTGACGTCATCGAAACCCTGCCGATGTTCAGCGTGATCCCTGAAACCTCCATCACGGTATCATCGGAGATATTAAAGTTATAACCGAAGATCTCCGGAGATGCCTCCGTCGAAGAAAGAGAGGAAGCAAGTACATACTGGCCGGCAAGAAACGAGGGTCTGACCGATGATGAACTTTTGGCCTCAAGGTAAAGATCCCTGCCGGTCCCCGCCGGGGCCGTATTGCTCCTGGCCTTCTCGAGAGCGAGTAGAAACTCATTCTCTATATCTGCGGCATCCTCGCATCCGCCGAGCTCGATAGCCCGCGCGGCATATTTGAGAAGCTGGACCGTCTCGATGCCGGAAATGTCGTTGAAGAACCATCCGCATGAGGTAAACATCAGAAGAGCGTTTCTCTGCGCCTCGAGAAGCCTGCAGGCGAGGGAGAGGTCCTCATCGGAAAGATCGACACGTGACTTTTCCCTGATAAAAGAGCTGACCTTCTCGACACTTCGAGGGGTCATGACAGAGATGTAATCGTCGCGCGCCTGCCACGGATCAGTCAGAAGCAGGGCGCCTTTCTTCTCAAAGATAGCCGAGAGCCGGTCTCGAAGAGTGTCGAGGCCTTCCCTGAGCGGGGTTCTCCATTTCTGATTCCAGCCCGGCAATCCGCCGGTGCTGCAACCGCAATCTTCCTTCCACCTTCCTACTCCGTGAGAACAGGACCATGCGGTCCCCTCGCCGTTTTTCCCTGCCTTTAAAACGACCTCGAACTGCGTCTCGTGAGAGTCGAGGTAGGCGCTGAAGTTGGTTAAAGAGATATCATACCTGCGGGCTCCCTCGTCTATCAGATAGGCGAGGGCCATATCGCCGAACGGTTCGTGGTGGCCGTATATCTCGCCGTCTGTGGCGATCGTGACAAGGTCGCCGCCGCACCTTTCGAATGAATCGGATATCGCTTCGGCAAGCCGGTCTCCGTTGGAAAGAAGGTGATTGAAACTTATATCGGTCGAAAGTCTTGCGTCGTAAAAGAAGATGTCGATGAACCGGTCCGTCCTGCGTTTTCCTTTCCCTGTCCTGGTGTATGATCTGTACGCCCGGCCTGTCGGAATAGATCCGTCATCAACGGTTTTCCAACCTCCGCTTTTTCCGAGGGGACGGAATTTCTCCGCCTGGAATGGAGAGAGGATGGCGAACCGGAACCCGAAATCGATAAGAAGTCCAAGAGAAAGGTCATTGATCGCCGTTTCGGCAAGCCAGATCCCCTCGGGGCTTCGTTCGAAACGCTTTTCGAAGTCTGACACGCCCCACCTGATCTGGGTCTTCTGATCCTGGATGTTCGCCAGAGGCATGATAATATGGTTGTACACCTGCGCGACGGCGTTCCCTTTTCCCCCGAGCCGCCGGGCGCTCGCCCTGTCCGCTTCGGCCAGCTGATCGATCAGGGCCGGGTCTTTATCCTCGATCCATGACAGAAGAGTGGGGCCGAAATTGAAACTGATCGCCTCATAATTATTTACCAGGCGGGTGACCCTTCCGTAACCGTCAAGGCGTCTTGATCTGGCGTTAGGACGATAGCATTCGCGGCTGATCCGTTCGTTCCAGTCGTGATAGGGAGAGGCAGATTCCTGGCGGTCGATTCGCTGGGTCCACGGATTCTCACGCGGAGGCTGGTAAAAATGCCCGTGTATTATAAGGTGTCTTTTTTTCCCGGTCTCGTCCATGATCCCACCGGATGTCAGGAGTATACGCGATAATCGAGATCAGGAAAGAGGTTGTCCCTGCTTTCCACTTCCTTGAGCCACTGGTCGTTTATTTTCGACGAGAGAATATCATTATACAGCTTGTCGAAACGTCCGATCGCGTCTTTGGTCCTTTTGTGCGCGTATTCGACCATCGTTCCGGTCTTCATGATGAAAGCCCAGTCGCTGCTCTGGGCCAGCAGAAGTTCGCGAGCGGCCTGGTTCAGGGCCCGTCTCAGAACGCCGTCCGATTCGGGAAAGCGCGCGGTCAGTTCGACCATCCGGTCCGACATCATATGCAGATGTGGATAGATCCAGTCGTTGCTGCCTTCAAGCCACACCTCGTTATATCCTTTGTGTCCCCACGAGGACATCGTCGGTTGGACGGCCTGCAGCTTCGGGTGCCTTTCCAGATACTCCGATGGAGTGATCGGGATTATCGTATCCTGGTCGAAGTGGAGCTTGCGCAGAAGGAAATCGATCCATTCGGGACCTTCATACCACCAGTGCCCGAAAAGTTCCGCGTCATAAGGGGACACTATGAGCGGCTTCATTCCGAGCAGGGCGTTGAGGTGTTCGATCTGTTTTTCACGGTTGAACATGAAATTGCCGGCGTGTACGGCCGCTTTCTCTCTGGCAGCGGTCGGGCGGTAAGGTTCCTTCTGGTCTGTCGCGCCGGTGATCCTGTGATATTTGATCCCCAGGTGTATCCTGTTTCCGTCGGGGTGGAGGTATGGCCTGATATAGTCATAATCGAGATCGAACCCTATATCCCTATAGAAATCCCTGTACTCAAAATCGCCCGGGTATCCTTCTTTCGCGCTCCAGACCTGTTTCGATGATTCCTTGTCGCGGCCGAAGGCGGCAACGGCGGTCGAAGGGCAGTATACCGGAGCGAAGACTCCGTATCGCGGCCGTGGAGCCCCGAAAAGTATCCCGTGTGTATCGGTAAAGAAATATTTTATCCCCGCTTCTTTCAACAGCTCGTCGACGCCTGGGGTGTAACCGCACTCGGCCAGCCAGATCCCTCTCGGCCTTCGTCCGAAATGTTTTTCGTAGTGGTTGGCGGCGATCTGTATCTGGGCCCTGGCCGCCTTGCGGTTGTGGATCAGTGGCATGAATCCGTGCGTCGCGCCACAGGTGATTATCTCGAGGTTGCCAAGGTCCTGGTGCTTTTTGAAAGCCTCTATCAGCCTGCTGTCGTACTGCTCGAGGAATATCTGGCGGGCCCGGGAGAATTTCCAGTGGTACATCAGCGCCAGTTCGTGATAGTCGGGCGTCCACCTCGTCCTGGCGATCTCCTTGCCGGCAAGATCGATCAGTTTGTTCAGGTGCCTGATATATCTCAGCTGCAGGAGCGGATCGGACATCATCGACAGTAGCGGTGGAGTAAGCGACATCGTTATCCTGAACGGGATCCCCTCGTCGACGAGCCTGTCGAAGATCTCTATCAGGGGGATATATGTCTCCGTCAATGCCTCGAAGAACCAGTCTTCCTCGAGGAAATCGTCATGTTCGGGATGCCTCACGAATGGAAGATGGGCGTGAAGGACAAGCGCGAGATAACCTTTTCCGGGGTCTGTCATCTTATCACCGGATCTCTCTGCTTTGATTTTTTCCTGACCGCTGTCTCGATCGTCCGTTCCTCGATCCGGTCAGATGATTCGGCGGTGACAGGGATGTCGATCGCTCCGTCAGGCAGCGCGAAACGGGCCGAAAAAGTCCCGTCCGGGCGGGTCTTGATCTCTTTTCCCTGTATCGTCACGCGCGCGTCAGGTTCAGTAGCTCCATAAAGTATCAGCTCGGTAGCGACCCAGAGCCTGAAGCCTCTCAGCTTCTTGAATTTCTGAAGTTCGCCGCTGCTGAAACTCGAGACCGCTTCCGACCCCATCTCCTCTATCATCTTCTGCTCGAAAAGGGCCCGCAGCTCTGCCGAGCCATCCTGTCTTTCGTACCCTCCCGAGGCGGAGAATATCCTGTCGTATATATCATCGGGGACAAGCCATTTATCATCGACGATGTCGCTGATCGAGTCGCTCGGGGTCTCGGCGATATTCGAGATCGCTATCTCGATGAATCTTCCATCGGGGTCGAGAAGGCCAATCGCCACCTGGTAGATCCCGCTGGCCGAGACCTTTATATACCAGTTAGAAGCGTCATGGCCGGGATCTATATCAAAGGAATCCTCGCGGCCCTTCGACCGGTCATAGACCCTCAGAATGATCCTGCAGTCGGACCACCTGTCGCCGAACTCCTTTTCCAGCTCGCGGTAACGCTCGCCGGTCACTTCCCAGTAGGCGAAGAGCCAGTTCGGGTCGCGGACCATCACTACGATCCTCGTTATATTATAGCTGTAAGGGATATCCATCGAATCGACCGGGGGCAGAGAGACCGGCGACGTGGTCAGATGATATTTCTCCTCGACCGCCTTCTGCCTGATGGTCCGTTCATCGTTCACGACAGGGCTCTGCGGGGAAGGTCTCTTCCGCGGCCTGGCCTTCGTGGCAGGTTTTTTCGAAGCCGCCCTTCCTGTCGCGGCCGGTGCGGTCTTGCCAGCGGCAGGTTTTTTTCCTGCCGGTTTCTTTTTCACCGCTTTTTTCGCTGCTGTTTTTGTTTTCGCTTTGGCTTTCAGTGCCGGTTTTTTACCTGAAGACAGGTGAGCGCCGATTATCTCGATAAGCTCAACTTTCAGCATCCTTGTCTTGACTGGTATCTTCTTCTGCCTTGCCAGTTCAAGAAGACCGGCCTTGGGCAGGTTTTTAAGTTCGTCAGGTGTCATTTTGACCACACCCCTTTATGCCGCTGATCCGGCATGTTACAGACTTCCGGCCTCGGGGCCGCTCGGGGCGGCCGCGGCCTTTCATTTGGCGCGTAATATATATTCCGGATATAATCATGTCAAATGCTACGTAACTACTATAAGACTCCTGATTTGCTTCAATGTCAAGCCTAAACGGCGACTCATCACGCGAGAAGTGGTTTCAGGGCAGGAAATTATTGAAAAAACCCGAAATATGTGATAGATTGACCTTAAGTGGCAGGTTAAGATCCTCACGCCGCCACCAGGGGCAGGCCGCGCGGCGGATGCGGAAAAAACGGACAATAAAAAAATATCGCTTCTGCCCGCATCATGGGATGGCGGTACGGACCTGTTTCCGGAGTTTTCCGGCGACATCTGTTTTCATTTGACCGGGGGGAATAAAATGAAATCACCAGTCTTGTTTTTGTCGACTGTCCTGATCCTTCTCACCGTAAACGGAATCGTTCTCGCCAGGGATACAGATAAAAAACAACCTGAATTCATGCAGGAGTGGGCGCCTGAGAAGGTAAGCGCCGGGATCTCAGGAGCCGACAGGATCCTGATGGCGCCAGCATCGGTAGATACATATCTGATAGTCAAGTATGATTTTTCCGATGGCGACTGGCTCGGGTTTTCCCGGTTCGACCATACGGCGCAGGTCGACACTTTTTTCCATGTCGATGATTTTGCCGGAATCGGTCCGGGAGTGAACGGAATGCTTTCGCCTATAGAAGGTTCAAAGTCGATATGGTGCGGTGCGAGGCCGGGTAGCGATCAGTATCTCTGTTCTTGGAATTCCGCGCCGGGATATGGAAACGGCTGGGACCAGAGGCTTGTCTCCGAACCTTTCGAGTTTCATGGAACTGTCACAATATCGTTTCACGGAAGGTTCGACTCGGAGGCGGGATTCGACTCGACTGTGGTCGAATACAACGGGCATTCTCTAAATCCCTGGACGGAATTAGCATCTTTCGCCGGTGAGATCGATACCGTCGCAACAGAGAGCTTCATATTCGCCGGTTCCCGCACGAAGATAAGGTTCCGGTTCCTCTCTGACGGAGCGTGGAGCGACGAGGATGGCCTCTTCAATACCGATGGCGCCGCGATCATCGACAGCATCACGATCAGTGACGGGTTCGGGATAATCGACTACGAGGATTTCGAATCGGCGGAGGTCGGGGACAGGGCGACCGGTTTCTGGCAAGCCGATGTCAGGGAACCTTTCGGTTGCTATTCAAGCCTTATCGCCGGTCTCTGCGACAAGGATCCCTGCAATGAGAAGATCGGCTATCAGATGGTCTTTTTTAACCAGACCTGCATGCCGAGCGTCGAATGCCCCGGGCTCTATGTCACCCCTTTCTGCACCGAGACAACGGATGGAATTGAAGTCTGCCAGGACGAATCTGCCATATCCCCCGTTATCGATATGACAAGGTATTCGACAGGTGGCGACAGCGAGCAGGATGCGGCGATCGCGCCGTCAGTCCTTCCCGACCTGGGAGGGGTGAAGCTTAAATTTACAGTATACCGCGATCTCCCATATTCCAACCTTGTCTTTTATGACTGGTCAGTACGGGGAATCTCGGGCGGCTGTCCGCAGGATTGGCGCGACCGGGGATTCGGGTACGGAGGATTGTCGGACGATTATTACTTCAGCGTCAACGATATCTCCGATCTTGTCTCGACTGATTCGATACAGGTTAGATTGAAGGTCGTCGATATGTGCGACATCTGGTTCGGCCTTTACGGAAACTGCGCGGAGCATACGACATCCCCCTATTTCAACAATATAGCCATTCTGCGCTACGATTCGAGCGGCCCGCAGTGGTATTACCGCGCCCTCGATCTCTTCCAGGATAATTTTCCGTCGGATGGGGGCGATATAGAGAACTGGGTCAGGGCTGACGCTGCGAACGATCTCAGGTCAAACGACGATCCCGTCGTAGATCCGGGGGATTCGATCGTCGTCGATTGCACTTCCCCGATGGGAGGCGGCATCGAGGAAGACGGAAATGGAGCAAGGGTCTTCATGCACGTTAAGTGCTCTTACATAGGGGATCCGGGAGCGCCGAAGCCGGCTCTTTCCGGTCCATCCCTCGAGGGGACATACGGGACATATATAAGCGATGACGGGACATGGACGGTGATACAGGGCGATACGGCCCGGACCCGGAGCGGACACCTGATTCCTGATAAGTATATGTTTGATCTTAACGATTCCCTTTTTACCCGCGGGTATATGATCGAGTATTACTTCAAGGCGTTCGATAACGCCGGTAAGAGTTCGACCCTTCCCGCGGAGGCGGAAACGGCTGGAGAATATCCCCACCCGGGAGGCAGCTATCATTTCGAGTTCACGTGCCTGCCGACCCTCGGCAGTGAGATCCTCTATGTGGACGATTACGACGGAAGAGGGACGTTCGAGGGCACAGCCCAGGTCTACTGGGACAACACCTTCAGTTTTATCAATGACACTCCCGACCGCTACGACGTCAACAGTCCCTCGTCGCTCGTCGGTAACGGACCGGGAAGCCGCGCCACGCTGGATCACCTCTTGCAGGCGTACGAAGAGATAATCTGGGATTCAGGCAATCTCAGCACTGGGACGATAACCGAGGGGACGGACCACAGTGACAAGAGTAACGACGCGCAGCTTCTCTACGACTGGCTGGACTTCAAACCTGAGGGAGAGAAGGCGAACCTCTTTATCCTGGGAGATGGCGTAGCCTCCGATCTCGATAATTCAGGGGCTCAGATCGCCATCGATTTAATGGCGACGGCCTGCGGTGTCACGCATGTCAATTACAGTTACTATCAGATGACAGGGGGTAACGCGGGCGGAGGGATTTTCGCCCCCCTTGTCACGGGACTTGATATATACGCGGGGCTCTCCTACCACGCCCTTGGCGGATGTCCGGTGATCAACAATTTCGACGTGCTCACCACGACAGGGACGGGAGTAAAGACGCTGCAGCTTCCTTCGTACGAGTCGACCGATTATTATATCGGTGTAAGGAATCAGTATATAAACTCTTTCGGCGGTACCGCCCGCACTTCGTGGATAGGGCACAGTCTGATGTATGTGAGGGACGAAGGGTCGCCCGGGCCTATTGCGAGACAGGAGCTTTTTAAACTGACGCAGGATTTTTTCGAGAACGGAGACTGGAACACCGGTACCGACCCGGTGCCTGTGGTCTACGCCCTCGCCCAGAACTACCCCAACCCGTTCAACCCTTCGACCCGGATCAGGTTCGACCTGCCGGCGCCGGGGCATGTGAATCTGTCAGTCTACAACGCCTCGGGGCAGCTTGTGAAGACCCTCACCGACAGGGAATGGGTGGCGGGATCGCATTCGGTAGACTGGAAGGGAACGAACAACGCCGGGGCGAAAGCGGCGAGCGGGATATATTTCTACCGGATCGACGCGGAAGAGTTCAGCAGCACGAAGAAGATGGTGCTGCTCCGGTGACCTGGATCGGTCTGATCGCCCGGGATCATTCGAAATGCGCGTTGATCAGGGGAAGTATCCTGAATCCGCCGGGGTTGTTTTTGGCGATATTGAGAAGGCCTATCTGAAAGCCCTGGAGCTTTTCGGCAAAGTTGACCAGCCCGATGGTGAGCCCTGTCTGTGGCCCCTCGACCATATTCACGCAGCTTGCCGAAAACCCGCTAAGGCGTTCAGCCCGTGTGAAGATCCCCGAAATGGCGCAGCCGGATATTTCTCCCGCGCGGATGTCGATCCCCCCCATGCCGAGGCCGATCAGCCTTTCGTCGATATCTATGTCGATGCCGTGGATCACCAGGAGACCGGCGTTCCTCGCTCTGAATCCGAAAAGTTCGATATCGGATCCGAAATATTCATCGTCCGAATCGCTCGATTCGGTCGTGAATCCACCTATTACGCCCAGGCCGATCCCGAAGAAATCAGAGTCGGTCACTAAAGCTCCGCCGGAGAGATGGATCCCGGTGATATTTTCCTCGGAGCCGGTAAAAAGCCCGCTTACCGAGATCCCGTTCAGGCCGTCTCCCGCGACATTGGCTATCCCGGATAGCGCGATCCCCTCAAGTTTCCCTCCGGCGACATTTGCCAGCCCGGCGACGCTCAGCCCGCTCTGGGTCGATCCGCACACATTTGCCAGCCCGCCGATAGTGATCCCTGCCGATTCATTACCGGCGACATTAGCCAGTCCGCCGATCGATATCCCCGAGACGGACCCTCCCGCGACGTTCGCCAGCCCACCGATCGTTATCCCCGAAGTGTTTCCTCCGCTCACGTTGGAAAGCCCTCCCACAGCGATCCCATCTATATTCGATTCAGTGACGTTGGCGAATCCGCCGAGGGTTATCCCGGAGCTGTTTCCGTCGCAGACATTTGCGAGGCCGCCGGCAGATATCCCCGTGATATTACCGTCGACGACATTTGCCAGGCCGCCGAGAGAGATCCCGTCCAGATTTCCGTCAACGACGTTGGCCAGACCACCCACACTTATCCCCGTGAGATTTCCGCCGGTCACGGTAGAGAGCCCGCTGACGGTGATCCCGTTCACATCCTCTTTTGCCACGGTAGCGAGACCGCTTATCGAAATGCCGTTTATCGGGCCACCGCTGACAGTGGAAAATCCTCCTATCGATATTCCGGAGATCGAGCATTCAGCCTCTATCGAGATCAGTCCTATCGAGACAGCCTCCAGGTCGCACGCGGAAGGTCCGTACAGGCCTGCCGCGAGGCCTCGGATCGTCGCGTCGGGATTGTCCCCCGGTTTCCACAGCGTAAGGTTTATTCCGGTCACCTCATCGACATACGAATCCCTGAAATTCAGCCTGATCCCCTTCATCCGTTTCGAGTTGCCGAAACTGATACCGTAGCCGTTTATCGCCAGATCAAGGCTTTTTCTTTCCCCGTGGTGATCATCGTCGTCTGTTCTTCGCTCGATCTCGATCGATCTGGCGCGAACAGGCGGCAATGACAGGACGATTATTATAAAAAGCATAAACAGACGTTTCATCGTGAGGGCCTTTCTCGCGCGAGGCGGCGCATATATCGGCTTATTTTTAAACACCTCTATTATACGCAGAACGATGAGGGAGGTTACATCCTTTTTTGTCAGGAGGCAGGGATGTTTTGGAAGGTAAAATATTCTTGACGGAAAATGCCCGTTTCAGTAGAATCGCGCGCGACCCCGCTTTGTTTAAAATGAGGATATTTATTCATCAGGCGAAAAAATTGACGAAAAGTAATTTCCGGCGCGCATTTCTTTCAGGCGCTATCTTCGTTCTGCTTCTCTCGGCAAATGGATTTTCCCGGCAGGAAAGTTACAGGGTAGGGATCTACCAGAACGAGCCTTATGTCTTCGTTGATTCCGGTGGAAAGACCCATGGTATCTGCGTTGAGATACTCGAAGAGATAGCATCGAGGGAAAAGTGGCAGATCGAATATGTGCTTGGTTCCTGGCCGGAAGTGTACGAAAAGATAATAACCGGAGAAATAGATATCCTGCTGGCGATCGCCTACGACAAGAAGAGGGAATCTCTCCTGAGATTCACATCCGAGACGCTGCTGATAACCTGGGCGAGGATATATGTGAAGAGGGGTTCGGATATCAAATCGATGGTCGATCTCGATCACAGGGTGATCGCCGTACAGGAAGATGATATATACGCAAGGAATATGATCGCCAGGGCGAGCGATTTCGGATTGAATTGCAGTTTTGTCGTCTGCCGGGATTATTTTGAAGTCTTTAGAAAAGTAGAATCGAATGAGGCTGACGCGGGAGTCGTCGACAGGGTCTTTGGAAAGATCTACTGGCAGGCGGAGGATCTCGAGGAGACTGCTATCGTACTTTCCCCGATCGAGGTGAGGGTCGCTCTGAGGAAAGATGCGCCGGAAGAGTTCCAGGACACCTTCGACAGGCATATAAAGGAGATGATATACGACACAGAGTCAGTCCTGCACCAGTCGATCGAACGGTACATGACGATGGGAAGTGAAAAAGGTTACAGGTACAGCAAAGTCAGGCATCTGCTATACTCGCTTCTTACCCTCGTCTTCGCGGCGATCAGTCTCGTATATGTCAGGAAAGCCAGAAAGAACAGGATGGCGCTGTCGGAAAAAGCGGTTGAGCTCGAAAGGGAATCGCTTGACCGGCATGAGGTCGAAAGGGCGCTCGGGCTTTCCGAGGAAAAATACAGGAACCTTTTCGAATCCTCGCCTTACGGAATCACGATCATAGGGTTTGACGGTACGCTTATCGACTCGAACAGGGCGGCCGCGGACCTTGTCGGGGTCGGCTGGAAAGAATACATTGGAAATGACATTGGATCTGTACTTCCTCTCAAACGGCATCTCCCTCTCATCCGGAAAAAAATAAAAGAAATACGGGAATCTGATCTGAAAGACCTCTTCGAGCTTGAGATAATACCATCGGGCAGAACCGATTCGAGGACTCTCAATGTTCATGTGTCGGCGATAGAACAAGACGGGAAAAGAGTGGTCCTGGCGATTTTTTCCGATATAACGCAGAAGAAGATGCTCGAGGAGAGAGTCCTCCAGATGCAGAAGATGGAATCGATCGGAACGCTGGCGGGGGGGATAGCGCACGGATTTAACAATCTTCTGACAGGAATACTCGGTTATTCCAATATGCTCAAGATGGACAGGCACGATGATAAAGAGGTCCTCAAGGCGGTCGAGGTCATAGAAAAATCGGCGGAACGGGCTTCGAGACTGACTTCGCAGCTCGTCGGGTTCGCAAGGGAGGGGAAACATTTTGTCCAGCCGGTCGATATGCAGAGAGTGATAAATGACGTTCTCTCGATGATGGAAAAGACCCTCGACAGGAATATAAGGGTGGAAATGAGATTCGAAGCGGAGCACATGATCGTTTCGGGCGATCCGACTCAGCTTGAACAGGTGATCCTGAACCTGTCGCTGAACGCCAGGGACGCCATGGCATCGGGAGGAAAACTGCTTGTCAGGACGGGGAATGTCGATCTCGATAAAAGTGCTGCCGAAGCGAACGGAGCCGGTGGACCGGGAAGATATCTAGTGATCGAGGTGGAGGATACGGGATACGGGATACCGAAACAGATCCAGGCCCGGGTCTTTGATCCTTTCTTCACGACGAAGCAGAAGCGAGACGGTACAGGTATGGGCCTTGCGATGGTATACGGGATTCTTGTCAATCATGGAGGAAGCATAAGCGTCGAAAGCGAGGAAGGAATGGGCGCGACGTTCAGGGTCCTGCTTCCGGTTGACGAGAATGCCACCTCGGACGCACGCGAAACGAAAACGATAATCCCGTTGACAGGCAGGGGCCGGATCGTTGTTGTCGATGATGAGGAGATCGTCCTGAAAGTCACACGCGGCATGCTTCTAAAACTCGGTTATGAAGTGAATATATTTCAGGACTGCCAGGAGGCGATCGGATATTTCAAGGACAACCATGATGAAATAGACCTTGTGATCATAGATTTGGTTATGCCCGGGATGGACGGCGCGGAGTTCTTCAGGAAGGTCAAGGAGATAGATCCCGATGTAAAGACGATCCTTTCCAGCGGGTTTATACTGGACGAGAGGGCGCAGAAACTCCTCGATGAGGGGATGAACGGATTCATCCAGAAACCGTTCGGCCTGACCCAGTTTTCAAGGGCTGTCGCCAAGATACTCGGGTTCTGCTAGGTCTGAATATGCCACGGTACAACATCTCGCTCCGGGGGGCCTCGCCGGGACCTGCCCGAAAGAACAATCAAGAAAGCTAGTCGGTAAAGAAATCGAAGATATTTCCGAGCATGCTGCTGTCGGCGCGGTATATCTCTGTATACTGGCAGCGCGTACAGGTGACGGTAGTGAATTTTTTAGTCTGGATATCGAAGATCTTCGTGAGAAAACCCCCTGTAGCGCGAAATTCGCTTATATCATACCCTGAGTTTGAACATTTCGGGCAAGTGAATTTCAGTCCCTTCATTAATACCCTCCTTCAATACACGATCGGTTTATTTCCTGATATATATTACACAGTAAAACAGTCATTTATTCAAAGAGTTTCCATCTGCCGCCGCCGGATATTCTAAACAGGGTCTCCGCGCTCTTCCGGGAGGATATGCAGATATGCGTCGAACGCGATATTTTCTCTTTGACTGGGAAGGCCTAATTGTTATAATTTAAGTTCTCTACTCGATAATGGGCGAGTGTGTCCCGATGGCGGGATACGAACAAAGGTAGTCGAAAAAGATACTATGACCGGTCCAGGGCCGTAATAAAGCGAGGAAACGTGAGCAAGAGTCTGAGATACAAGACAATTCTGGTACTTATAGTCCTTATGGGTGCTCTATGGTTCCTGTTGCCGACCTTCCGACTCGTGATGATGAGTCCGGAAGAGAGGCAGCAGATGGCGATCGAGAAGCCCGAAGAATATGACAAGCTTGAGAGTAAGACGATCAAGCGCGGGCTGGACCTGAGTGGAGGAATGCACCTGGTCCTCGAAGTCGATGACTCGAAACTCAGCGATGATGAAAGGGTCGATGTCGTCGACAGGGCGTTGGAAGTAATAAGAAACCGCGTCGATCAGTTCGGTGTCTCCGAACCGGATATTAAAAGAGAGGGATCTAAAAGGATAATCGTCCAGTTGCCGGGGCTCCAGGATCCCGCCAGGGCGAGAAGACTTATCGGTCAGACAGCGATGCTCGAGTGGAGGCTGGTGCGTCAGAGGACTCTTGTCGCTGATATAGTAAGGCGGCTCGACGAGGTCCTGAAGGATATGCCCGATTCGGGATCGGAGCAGCAGGAAGATCCGGTGCAGACTTCGATAGGCGCGGATCCGCTCAAAGCGGGGGACGATGCCGGAATGACCCGGGAAATAGAGGCGGGACCTGATTCCTTTGCGGTAGATTCGCTCGGCCTTCCGATTCCCCAGACGGATATCCTCCCGGAGATACCGCTTCAGGCGGCGGAAAGCGACAAACCGTTCTCTTCCCTTCTTATGACTTTCTACAAGGACTGGCTTGTCGTCCATGAAAGTAACGTGCCAAGGGTAAGAAAATTACTCGCGAGCGCTGAAGCGCAGAAAGTGATCCCCGAGGATTCAGATTTCCTCTGGCTTGATGAATGGGCCGATCTTCCCGAAGGAGGAAGAGGCAAATTCCTTTTCCTGGTAGCCCGTGACGAGATGGTCTCGGGGAAGAACCTGCAGAACGCCGTACCGGCATCCGATCCGAACAGCCCCAACAGGCTCCTGATCAGGTTCCAGTTTAATCGGGCCGGAGCTAGAGAGCTGTCGAGATTCACGGGGAAGAATATTAACAGGTTCACCGCGATAATCCTTGATGGAAAAATAAAATCATACCCCGTGATAAGATCGAAGATCCCTGACGGACGCGGAGTCATAGAGGGGACCTTCACCGACGTTGAAGCAAGGGATCTCTCCGTCGTCCTCAGGGCGGGAGCGCTCCCTGCCGATCTGATTCCGAGGGAAGAAAGAACAGTAGGCCCGAGCCTCGGATCCGACTCGATCATGATGGGACTTCGCGCGGCGCTTCTCGGGTTGGCGCTGGTCGTATTGTTTATGATCGTATACTATAAATTATCCGGGCTGATCGCCTCCCTCGCTCTGATCTTCAACCTTCTGATACTGTTCGGGCTCCTGGCCTATCTTGGAGCTGCCCTCACGCTGCCAGGGATCGCCGGGATCATCCTTACGATAGGAATGGCAATTGACGCGAATGTGCTGATCTTTGAAAGGATCCGCGAGGAACTGAGGAAAGAAAAGACGGTACGTTCGGCGATAGATGCCGGCTATGACAGGGCCTTTACGACTATTGTAGACGCGAACCTCACGACCCTGATCACAGCCGTCGTATTGTGGCAGTTTGGTACGGGGCCGATCAAGGGATTCGCGACTACGCTCAGCATAGGTATAATTGGAAGTATGTTCTCCGCGCTGATATTCAGCCGGCTTTTATTCGATATGTGGACCAGGAACGGAAAGATGAAAAAGCTCAGCATCTAGAGAGCTACCTGAAGAGGAGAAAAAATGCAGTTTTTTGGCGAAACACACGTTAATTTTGTGGATTTCAGGAACAAGGCTTTCATCATCTCTCTTGTTCTTATCCTGGCGGGCCTCGTCTCTCTCGTTATCAAAGGGGGCCCCGATCTGAGCATCGATTTCGAGGGGGGGACCCTGATACAGCTCAGGTTTGATGAGGCGGTGCCTGTTTCCGATCTCAGGGCTGTGGTGGAAGAAGCGGGATACGGTGATGGGGACATCCAGGAGTTCGGCGAACGGAACGAATACCTGATAACGATCGCGAAAATAAGCGAGACTGAGATGGCGGCGGAAAAACTCCTCGAAGCTCTTGTAATGACCGCCCCGGAGGCGGGATGGGCTGTAGTGTCCGCCAAAGAGATGCCACCTGATTTTTCCCGGGACTACGAGGGCGGTAACCTCATCGTCGTCGAAGCGGCTACGATCCCTGAAATGGAAGCGCTTAAGGACGGCGTCAGGGCGAACGGCGTCGGTTTTGTCGAAGTGACAAAAGAGTCGGAGGACAGGATCGCTTTCAGCCTCCCGTATCTGGGTATCGAATCAAAGGCGGCCGAAGCTCTCAAATCTGCTATCCTTGAAAGATTCCCTGAAAGGGAGATCGAGATCAGGCGTACCGAGACGGTCGGACCGAAGATCGGAGAAGAGCTTAAAAACCGGGCATGGGCGGCTATCATCATCTCGATGTTCGGTATCCTCGTATATATCAGCTGGAGGTTCGAATTCAAATTCGCCATTGGCGCGATAATCGCTCTTGCTCATGACGTTATCATCACGCTCGGTATATTCTCTCTTCTGGGAAAAGATATATCGCTTGTGATCGTGGCGGCGCTGATGACTATCGTCGGATATTCCCTGAACGACACGATCGTGGTCTTCGACAGGATCAGGGAGAATTTCAGCTTGAGAAGGCGCGAATCGTACGAGAAGATGATAAATATCTCTATCAACGAATCTCTCGGGCGAACGATCATAACATCACTTACTACTCTGATAGTCGTGCTTTTCCTCTATTTTTACGGAGGGGAAGTGATCCATGATTTCGCTTTCGCCCTGCTCGTAGGTATTGTGGTGGGAACATATTCGTCGATCTTCGTTGCCAGCCCCGTCCTGATAGAATGGCAGAACAGGATAACGGCTCGTATGAAAGCCAGAGTCTGACATCACCTGTGATCTGGCGGCTTGACCTTACAGTGAGGATGCGTCCGAATGGGAGCTGTACTTCAGAGCGGCGGGCTGGTCCTGCTGTATATATTTCTCTTTATCCTCAATCTTCTGATTTTCGTCGGCCTTCCAGGCGGATGGGCGATGTTCGTATCTATCGTGATTTTCTCACTGGTGGCGGGAATATCATCGATCGGGTGGGTATCGTTGATCGTCATGGCCGCTCTGCTGGTGGTGGGTGAGATAATCGAAGCGACTCTCGGGGTCGTTGTCGTGGCCGGTAAGGGGGCGACGAAATGGGGAGTCCTCGGCGCTTTTCTGGGTGGGATAGCCGGAGCGATAGGCGGGACGGCGGTGATACCTGTAGTGGGAAGCGTGGTATTTGCTCTGATCGGGGCCTTCGCGGGTGCGGTGATATGCGAATATATCTATTACAACTCCCTTGATCAGGCTCTGAGGACAGGATTTTTTGCTTTTCTGGGCAAGTTGCTAGCCTATTTTGTAAAGTTCGCCCTGGGGCTGGTCTGTCTCGGGATCTTTATATTTAAGAGCTGGCGATGACCATCCGGTGTACGCTTTTAAGGACACCATTCTAAAAAACAGGACACCATAGCCCTGAAAATCGTTGTAACTCGTTATTTTTCAAATCAAACTGCTGGCACATGCCTTGCCATTACATATTAGGCTGACAGTATTACCATGCCCTGACCAGAAAGGTCGATTTGAAAAGGTTCCTGATATACCTGTCGCTCGCGGTGCTTCTTCCCTTTATTGATCTGCCGGGGGGGGAAGCTCTGGCTCAGCGAACCGGAAAAGCCCGCGTCGACACGCTCGTGCTTAAAGAGAGTATCTCCCCCGCGATGATCTTCAGAAGGATCGAGGGGGCGTGGCGAAAATCGGACGCGAGATATCTGGCCGGTCTCGTAGGTGACGGCAAGGTTTATATAGTGATGGGAGAGATGGGGCCGAAAAGCGGATATTACAGCAGCTCGCAGGTCTTCTATCTGCTTAAAAAGATCTTCAGGGAATATTCCCAGATGAAATTCGAATTCGTTAAATATCACAATGTCGATAAGCCAGGCAGAAAAGTCTTTGCCGTCGCCTATAGAAGCTATAAAAACATTCGCAGTGACAGGGTCTTTCAGGATAAGGTATATATTACGCTCTGCAAAGAAGGGGACGATTGGGTGATGACCGAGATCAAGACTTCACGCTGACCGTCGATATCGATCCTGGAGATTTGACCTGTGCATATAGAGAAGGAAAGAAAGATATTTCAAGCGGCGCTCTGGGTATTTCTTATAGTGGCGCTTGTTTTTTTCATCGCTTTTATCTCGGCGGGAAGGATAAGTATAAAGGCTCCGGTCTGGCTTGTCCTTCTGCTCCTCAACGCTGGATTCATAATATTTCTTTTTCTGCCGCATCCCGGCAGGCAGCAGGCGGGATCCTCGCCCGGCGGGGAACTATCATCCCGGTGGTATCCCAGAAATCTTGACGAGATCGTAGAGAGACAGCCCGAGGCGCCGGAGAGTGGAAAAAGAAAGATCCTTTCACCCTCAAGAACGATAGAGCCGGTTCCTTTGATCCCTCTTTTGCTCCTGTTGCTTATCGTGATCCTGGCGATGCCGTTTCACAGGGATCAGAAAGGAGCAGGAAAAAAGGAGACGGAGAGGCTCCTGGAAATATACGAAAGGGCGGAGGCCGCGTTACTCAAGGCTGAAAAAAAAGCGATTTCAAGCGCCAGAATGGCGGCGGGGCTTGTTGCAGGGAAGGATCTCGACAAGATAGAAGGGGAAAAGTTATCGCTTCTGGTCCTCTCTCTCGATTCCCTTGCCGTCGCCGAAGGGCGGGGACAGAGGCCTTTCAGGGAAATGGGGATACAGGTGATCACGGCGAACGGCCGGCGTATCGCCTGGGGCGGAGTGCCCCGTTATCATGGTAATGTAAGATCGGGAAGCGCTGAAGAGGCGATTTTTACCAGCACGACGCAGCTCTACACGCTGCTGGTACATGAAGCCCCGATCGGGGGCGGCAGGGTAGTAGTAGATCTTCCGCTGGAAGTCAACTACCGCATTAGCAACCGGTTTCTCAGGAGCACAGGACTTGGCGAGGTCCTGTCGGGACAATATCACTGCGAGATCGAATACAGGTTCTGGGAGGGAAACGATCCTTCCGGGATACAACAGAAGAAAGCCATGCCTGCCGGGAACAGACCGAGAGTCATTGAGGAGGAAAACGGTAAGATAAGGATCTTCGGGGTCGTCAATTCCCGGACAGGTCAGAAACTGGCGATGTTGAACATAAGTGGAGACACCTTCCAGGCGGCGATCGATTCCCGGGAGAAAAAGAAGACGCTATGGGCCGGAGCCCTGCTGATATTGAACGCCCTTGTCCTGGCCAAATGGGTCTACGGGCGTTTCGCGAAGAAACTCAGGGCTGGGCGCCGGGAGATCTGGAATCTTGCCAGGCGCCTGTTATTTCTCGTCTCCCTTCTTGGTCTGATAAGATATATTCTCCTTCGAATGGATATTCCAAGCATCTTTTTCGGGATCAGTCTCTTCGATCCAGCTCTATTCGCAGATAATCTGCCCGGTGGCCTGACCAGGACGACAGGAGATTATCTTATTACTTCCCTTTTCTTTCTGATACTCGTTTTTGGCTGCGTGAAGGTCTTCCGGACCTATTTCTCAGGCTTCATGGAAAGAAGGATCGAGAAAAGGGGAGGGATCGATCCGTGGAGGATAATCGTAAAGGCGGTCCTGCTTGCTCTGATCCTCGGGGCGGCGAGCTATCTTTCGTCAAGGACCGTGGCAAGGGTGATTCTGAACGCCAATCCAAGATTGCTCGGGCTTGACACGGAGTTTTATACGGTTCCCGTCCTTTCGCTCCACATGGCGATGTTGTTTTCAATAACAGGTATTTTCATTGCTGCGATCTTCAGTAGCAGAGTCGTTCTGGTCTGGGGCGGAGGAAATCTTTCCGAAGGGCTTCCGGCCGGTATTGTGGCGATGACAGCCGTCATATTTTTCCTCGATCCTCACTGGTCCTCGACAATAGCCTGCGCGGCGCTGTTTTTTCTCTCTATCAGGATCTTTCCGATGCTCAGAAAGGAAGAGGCCCTTTCCCTTATATTTTCTTCCTTCTTCATAGTCCTGATCTCGTCTCTTGTAGTCTACGGGACGGCATCGCTCGAATATGAGGGGCTTAGAAGGGGAAGGGTGATGGAAAAACTGGAAAGTTTCAATGATCCTGAAGGGAACTGGTTGATGGTGGTGCTCCCCGATCTCTGCGAGAATATCACCGAAAGCCGCACGGCAGTCGCGAAAGCGCTATCCCGGAAAAAATCTACGGCGTTCGAACTCTGGGCCGAGAGCGAACTGAGCAGATTCGGATTCTCATCCGTCTTCGACGTCTACGACGCGAGAGGAGATAGATTCTCCAGGTTTTCCGTCGGGATGCCTCATGAAGTGATGCGGGCCTTGCCGGACACATTGATCGCTTCGAGGGTTCCCAGTGTAAAGAGGATGATAAAGGAGACGGAAGGGGGAAAGGTCTATTTCCTCGCGGGGACATCTCCGCTTTACCATATCAGCGGTGTCAGCGCCGGATATGTGCAGATCATGGTGCCCTACTTCTTTGACAACCCCGAGCTTCTTGTCAGCGCCGGGCCGATGGCGCCGGAGATATTTCAGAATCTGGAGAGCGGAGAACTTGCCCCGAGGATCGATGAACCGGAGGATCTTCTCGTTGCCAGGATCAGTGATGACAAGGTGATAAGTTCATCGGCGCCGGTTCTTGCTTCGGGTACAACCCTTTCCGAAAAAACGGGGGAGTGGTTCCAGCTGAAAGTCGACGGCGACAGGTACAGCTGCCTGACGGGGTATGGAGCGGACGGGACAGGATTTCTCGTGGGGTACAGGGAGGCCGCACTGAATGAACGGGTGCTGCAATGGGCGATGGTCGTCTCTCTCGATATTATTTTGACACTTATCTCGCTGATAGTGCTGATGATAGTCAGAAGGCTTCCAGTCCTGGGGAGCCTGACGCCGGCTGTTGAATTTTCGGGAAGATTGAGTTTCAGGCGGAAGCTTCTTCTTTCGTTCCTCGCGGTTTCAGTAATGCCGGTGCTGCTGATGGGGATATTTTCAGGCAGATATATCCGGTACAGGTTCACGGCGGAAGGAGACCGCGAGGCGGTCGCCGCGGTAAAATCGGCAGAGTCCTTTATCAGGCATTCGATAAGATCCGAAGCCGAGGCTTTTGCTGGAAGCCGTTATCTCGGGGATGTCCTGTCAGGGGCAAGAGAGCCGAGGATAGGTGAGATCTCAAGGTTTGCGCAAACGCGGTTTACCCTCTTTGACGCGGACGGAGGGATCCTGCTCGATGAGAACCTTGAAGATTTTGGCAATGAGGAAATAGCGTCGCTTATCATGCAGAGTGAGACAGGAGCTGTCACGGTCACGTACAATTATCCCTTCCTCTACGGCGGGACGGTGATTGCTGTTTCCCTTCCGGGGTCTCGAGGAGGGTATCTTTATTACAGAAGAAAGCTTGATGACAGTTTTATAGAAAAGATCGCCGGCGTAGTCGGACAGAATATCAATCTGTATTATAACGGGGCGATCAACGCGACGAGCAAGAGAGAGCTTTTTACCGGAGGGTTCCTCGACCAGCTTCTCACTCCCGTGGTATATGCCGATACGGGGTTTGGAAGAAGCAAGGTCACTGTCCGGGACCAGGCTCTGGGCGATTATTCATACAAGGTGGCGAGCAGGGCGTTATCGTCGATCTCTGGCGATGTCAGCGGAGTCCTCTCCGTGCCGATGCTTTACCGTACCGCCCTGGTCAGAAAAGAGATACTGAAATCATACGCTCTGATCCTTGGGCTTCTGGCGCTTCTTTTTTCTGCTGCGGTGACCCTCGGTGTCTTTCTTGCCGGAAAGATCATAAACCCGATAGCCGTGCTGAGGGGCGGGACAAAAAGGATAATCAGGGGCGATCTCGAGTTTATGCTCGAGGCGGAAGCGCAGGACGAAATAGGCGACCTTGTCGATTCCTTCAACACGATGACGACCGCTCTCAGGGGAGCAAGGCGTGATCTGCTGGAAAGACAGAGATACCTTTCCGCTATACTTGAAAATATAGCGACCGGAGTAGTCTCTACCGGTCGTGACGGACGGATAGCTACTGTCAATCCCTCCGCGGCGAGATTGCTCGACCTGGGAGAGGAGAATCTGGCTGGAAAGAAACCGGAAGATGTGGAGAGGAAGGACCTCAGGGCTTTCATGGAACTGTTCTCGGGTTCCTCCGAAAATACTGTTGAGAAAGAACTGTCCCTTCCCGGAAAAGACAAGAGGATAATCAAGGCGGTGATAACAAGCCTTTCAGCCGAGAATGAGAGTCTCGGAACGGTAGTAGTCTTCGATGACCTGACCGAGCTGATAAAGACGAAAAAATTATCGGCGTGGGTCGAGATGGCAAGACAGATAGCGCACGAAGTGAAAAATCCGCTTACTCCTATAAAGCTGTCTGTCCAGTTGATGCAGAGAGCATATCGCGGAAACAGGGAAGAGTTCGGGAAGATCTTCGAAGAAGGCGCCGAGACGGTAATACAGCAGACGGAGATCCTCAGGAAGATCGCTTCCGAGTTCTCCAGCTTTGGAAAGTCGATAGACCTCAGTCCTGAGCGGATCGTCGCTGGAGATTTCATTCAGAAGATAATATCGGGATATAAAGGAGCTCCGGGAGTGGAGATAAGCTTTGAAGATACTGAAGAAATCGCGGTCAAAGCTGACAGGGAGGGGTTGCGCAAGATCCTGGTAAATCTTATCGAGAACGCCCTTGACGCCATGGAAGGTTCCGGCATTCTTTCGATAAGTACCGCCCGCGACGGGGAAATGACGGAGATCTCGGTGATCGACAACGGATGCGGCCTCCCTGGCGAGATAGAGGAAAGACTTTTCGAACCGTACTTTTCCACCAAGACTAACGGTACGGGCCTCGGCCTCGCGATATGCGAGAGTATCGCCCGGGAGATGGAAGGAGAAATAATTATCAGGAACAGGAAAGACGGCCAGGGAGTAGAAGCTATAGTAAGGATCCCGGCCGCGCTGGAGTAACTGATGAAAAAGATTGCGACGCACCTCTTTCTTTTCATGATCCTGATCCTTCCGGCAGTCTCGGCGAGGAGCCAGGGATATCAGAGGCCGGAAAAGGCGGCTGATGATGCCGGGGAAGGAAAAGAGGACCGGATAAATATCGAAAGGTCCAGGACAGGCGTAGGCAGGATCAAATATGGAGGGGGCGGGGACTGGTATGGGGACCCGTCGTCGATACCAAACCTGTTGAGAGAGTTCAATAAAAGAACAGGTATCAGGACGGCGGCAAATGAGACGGTCGTCTCTCTGCTTGATCCCGGGTTATTTTCATTCCCCTTTCTGTATATGACCGGTCATGGGAATATCTCACTGGATCGTGAGGAATTTGTAAATCTCCGCGGGCATCTTCTTGCCGGAGGGTTCCTCTATGCCGATGACAATTACGGCATGGATGAATCTTTCCGTTCGATGGTCAGAGAGCTTTTTCCGGAAAGGGAACTTGTGGCCGTATCTCTCGATCATCCCATATATCATTCTTTCTACCATCTCGATGGCCCTCCCAAGATCCACGAACATAACGGATCGCCTCCACAGGGTCTTGGAGTCTTCGACGGAGAGCGGCTTATGATATTCTATACATATGAAAGTGATATCGGCGACGGGCTTGAAGATCCTGATGTGCATGGGGATCCGCCGGGAAAAAGGGAGGCGGCGATCAGGATGGCGGTGAATATTCTCTATTATGCTCTTACTGAATGACAATATTTTTAACGAGCTGCTTTCCGCGCTTCGTTCCCTGTCTTCCTCGCGCAGACGCTTCATTATGAGGGGTCTTTTTACCTTTCTCGTCTCATCCGAGATGGGGCTGTTTTTATTCCTTTTCGGCATCAGTTTCGTTTTGGGCCAGTGGAGGTACTGGCCGCTGGCTGGTTTTGTCTGTTTCTGGGCCGGAACAATCATAGCTGTAATCTATATCGGATTCAGATTGTGGCGCCTGTTCAGACCGATCGAATATATCGCTGAAGATATCGGGAGAAGCACGGGCAACGGAAGCCTCTTCGCGGCTGCGCTGGAGTTTACGGGAAAAGAAAAAAGACTCGGGAATTATTCTCCCTATCTTATGAAAGAAACGGCAAGAAGAGGGGCAAGAAGACTCGAGACAGTCTCAGCGCTTGAGATCTTCGGAGGCGAGGGAAAGCCGGGGTGGCTGATATCCGGATCAGTCCTTGGTGTGATGATGCTGGCCGTTGTCATATTTGGAAACAGGGATGCCGCTCAGCTGGCGGGAGCTATACTCGATCCGGGCCTGAGCTTTGCCTCATCACCGGCTAATAATCTTATTGTCACGGAAGTCGATCAGACGGTACTTGCCGGAGAGGATGTTACGGTCGGGGCGGTCAGGATGGGATCGGCACGGGGAGATGTCGAAATAAGATTCTCAACGGTCCCGGGTGTGTGGAAAAGCTTCAAGACGATGACTGCTGCCGGCCCGGAAGGCGGGAATACGTTCCGGTCGTTTACTTACCAGTTCAGGGAGATAAGGGAAGATGTCGATTATTACTTCAAAGCGGGGGGAGAAAAGTCAGCGAGCCGGCATATAGCGGTCATGCACAGGCCTGTCATCAATGTTGTTGAAGCGGTCCTGGAATATCCGCCATATACGGGAAAGGTTCCCGACACGCTGTCTTTTCTTTCCGGAAAGAGATCAGTCCTGTCCGGAACGAAAGTGCTTCTTTCCGGAGAGGTGAGCAAATCTGTCATGGTGGCCGCGGCGGAGTTCTCTTCGGGCGAGAGAATCGATTTTAAACCCGCGGGAAAAAGATTTTACGGAGAATTCAAGGTTATAAAAAGCGATACGATGACTCTCGCGGTCATCGATTCCGCGGGGCTGTCGAACGAGTCGTCGATCAGTTATCCTTTTATCTGCAGAAGCGACAGGCCTCCGGCCGTCGAGATATTCTCCCCCCCTGACCCGGATGTCCTCCCCCGTTCCCTCAGGACGCGGGTCTTGTTCAGGGCTGCGGACGATTACGGGATCGTGGAACTGAATCTGAGATTCATGAAAGAAGGCAGGGACAGCAGGTTCTTATCGATAGACGTTAAAAAAGGTGCCGGAGAAGCTCCGAGGGTGATTGAAAATGACTATGAATGGTCGCTGGAAGGAGAGAGGGTCTTTCCCGGAGACCGGATCCTTTATTATATGGAAGCTCGTGATAACAACTCAGCGGATCAGCAGGGGTACGCCAGGACGGAGACGAGAGTGCTGACCGTTCCTTCCCTTGCCGATCTCTACGTCGAGGCGCGGAAGGAGGAACAACTCAGAGACAGGGCCTTTGACGAGATCGTCGACGAAAGCAGGGAAATACGTGACAGGATGAAAGAACTTTCCGACGAATTCAGAGCAACAGGTAAAATGGATTGGGAAAGCAGGGAAAAAGGCAAAGAACTTCTCGAAATGCAGGAAAGACTCAAAGAGAAGATCCAGGAAGCGGCAGGAAGCCTTGAGAACACGCTGCGGGAATTCGAGGAAAACAGGATGACCTCGATGGAAATAGGCAAAAAAATCGAGGAGATCCAGGATCTCCTTAAAAAGATAGAGAACGAGGATCTTCTTGAAGCGATGGAAAAATTCCAGAAAATGATGCGCGATATTCCGGACAATGAGATCTCCGACGCGATGGACGAAATCGACATGCAGGCTGATGATCTGGCGGAGAGACTCGACAGGACGATCGAACTTCTCAACAGGATAATGAGAGAAGAGAAGATGGAAGAGCTTCTGCGCAGGATGGAAGATGTCATCGAGCGGCAGAAAGAGATGAGAGATGAAACGGAAAAGGGAGACCTCGAAAGGCTTGCCGTCAAGGAGAATGAGCTGCGCGAGGAATATAACAGGCTCGAAAAGGATCTTGAAGAGTTCAGCGACAGAAGCGCTGCTGAAGAAAAAGAGAATGCGACCGGGGAGATGATCGATGACCTGAAGAAGTCTCAAATCGATTCGCTGATGCGGGAGGCGGCAGCCCAGATGGAATCGGACAGGAGAAATGAAGCGCGATCGACGGAAAACAAGACGATCAGCGAGATGCTCAGTCTCTATACAAGCCTCGGGCGATGCCAGATGAGCATGAATATGGCGGTCGACGCGGAAGCTGTAAAAGCTGTCGAAAAAGCTGCCTGGGAGCTGGTCGAAGTCTCGAAACTCTCCGAAAGGTTCTCCGGCGCGCTCGGAGAAAGGAACGCGCCGGCCAGACTGGAATATCTGCTTGAAGAAGAAGCGGTGATAAGAGACGCGATCAGAAAGATACTTGCCGGCATCCTCAAGGCGGCAAGGATGAGGCTGGGGATCTCGAGAGATACGTTCAGCCATCTCTCCGGGGCTCTGATCGATATGGAGAGTGTCATCGCGCGGACCCAGGACCGCAGGTTCGGCGAAGCGGCGGGGATATCGACGCGGGTCACCGCCGGACTGAACCGGGCGGTGATAGAGCTGTTGAAAGTCAGTTCGGCATCGGGAGGAAGCGGTGGAAGCACCGGGCAGAAAATGGAGAATATGTTAAGAGGCCAGACGTCGATCGACAAGCAGTTGAAGGAGATGGCCGGAGGCGGAGAAGACAGTTTTTCCCTTGAATCGAGAGCCCGTATGTCAAGGATGGCGGCAGAACAGAGAAAAATGGAGGAATTGTTAAGGCAGATATCAAAAGAAAGCTATGGAACAGGAGAAGTCCTCGGAAGGCTCGACGATATCGGTGATGAGATGAAAGAGGTCGCTGAGAGCCTTGAAGACGGAAAGCTTGATCGGGACCTGATAGACAGGGAGGAGAGGATCCTCAGCAGGATGCTCGAATCGAATAAATCGCTTAAGAGACGTGACTACAAGAGGGAACGTATAAGCAGGACAGCGGAAAATATCAATGCGGAAAAAGGGGGGGAGATCGACGGCCCCGGCGATGACCTCGATCTTTTGCTTGAGAAGATCCGAAAGGGGATGCAGGAAAAGGGACCTGTCGAGTATGAGGAATTGATACAGGCGTATTTCAGGGCGCTTTCGAGGAAGGCAAGGGAAGGTGCGGGAAGATGACGAGCAGACTGGAAAAAATCAATATGATCCTGGTTCTCATCGTCTTCATGGCGATTCCCCGGGTTGGGATGGGGCAGGAAAGATCCCGCGCAGCGATGGTGCCGGTAGACGCGAAATCAATAAACCGTGAGCGTACCAGGGCAAGGGAACTGATCAGGGATGGGAATTTCAACGACGCGATAATCCTTCTCGAGGAACTTCGGGAAAAAGCTCCCGGGTTCCACGACCTGGCTGAACTTCTCGCCAGGGCATATATAGAGATACGCGCGCCGGAAAAAGCCGTTTTTCTTCTGGAAGAAGAGCTTGGAAAGACTCCCGGAAGGACCGGGTTTGTCACCTTGCTCGGGAAAGCCTATCTTGATATGGGACAAAGGGAAAAAGCAGTCGAGGTCTGGCACGGTATCCTCGGCGAAAAGAGCTCCAACCCGGTCAATTATTCAATAATCGCGGACCTTGAATGGTCAGAGGGGCTTTTCGAAAACGCGATAGCGACCCTGCGCGAAGGGAGCAGACACGCTGAATATCTTCAGCAGGCACTGAGAAAGCTGATCAGGTATGAGACAATTCTGGAATATCATGATTCCGCTTTCAGGGATGGCCTCGCCCTGCTGGAAGCGGACAAGGATCCGGCGTCGGAAAGGATAGATTTCCTTCTCGATTCATTCAGAAGGGCGGGGTGCCGGGAAGATCATTTTTCAGCCGTAGATTCTCTTTCGCTCGTTTCGGAAAAAAACGGAAGGTATTTCAGGATCATCCTCGCGCTGCTTCATGTTGAAAATGGTGATTACGAAGAAGCCGGTTCGATGATCGAAGATGTGGGACTGACCGACAGCGAGGCTTTATATTTTACGCAGATCCTTTTCAACGCCGGCGACAGGTCACCGACGGAGAAGTATAACGAGTTCGTCGGAAGATTCCTCAATGGATTCATATATAGATATCCGCAGTCACCGATGGTTCCCCAGGTAATGCTTCTGGCGGCTGAATCACGATTGGATCAGTATGACAGGGAGGGGGAGTATTCGCCGGTCGAAGGAGATTCGATCCTCTCGCTTCTCGATCGGGTGATCGATCACAGGCATGGAGCTTCTTACAGGAAAAAAGCGGCTCTCCTTAAAGCGCGATTTCTGGGCGGCAGCCTGTACCGCCATCATGAAGCGATGCGGACGCTGGCCGGCATCAGGTTTGATTCTCCCGGGGATATAAGGGAAAGCGAAAGAATAAAAGCTTTTTCACTGCTGGCCGTCGGCGGTGGTGATGAAACCGCGGCAGCATTCATCGATCTGTCATCGCGCGCGGACTCGAATATAGCCGCCCTTGGAAGATACGCAGGTGGAATGCTCCATTTTCTCGAGGGAGATTATGAAAAAGCAATAGAGGAGCTCTCGGTACTGGCGCAGAACTGGCCGGCGAGCGAATGGGCAA
Organism: Candidatus Krumholzibacteriota bacterium; assembly: GCA_016932415.1. Classification (NCBI taxonomy): domain Bacteria; phylum Candidatus Krumholzibacteriota; species Candidatus Krumholzibacteriota bacterium. Next base: position 57,419 of record JAFGCX010000011.1, on the reverse strand, counting down.
ATGACGCCCTGGAAACCGCGATGATCGCAAGAAAAGCGATAGACAGCGACAGAAAAAGCCTCGATATCTACGCGGTGGCGGTCAGGATGAGACTTAAAGGGGAGTTCGCGGGCGCCAGCGATACCCTCAGGTCGATCGTGAACAGATATCCCGATTCGGTGCTCTTTGCCAGAGCGGTCTGCTTCAGGGGGTCGATGCTGGAAAGAAGCTCGGAGAGAGGACTTGCCAAAAAAGAGCTTGCCAGGTTCGTTGATAAATATCCCCTTGATGATTGCGCGCCGAAGGCCCTTGAATTGCTCGGGCAGATGATGGAAAAGGACGATCCTGATTCGGCATCGGCCTGTTTCGGGGCTCTCCTTGAAAGATATCCCGAATATCCGTTTATAAGCAGGGTGAGAGAAAAATACATCGCGTTGAAAAAATCTGAAGATAAGGTCGAAAGACAGGAAAAGGCGCGCAGATGATCCGGACCGGCGAGCCTGGGAAAATGGAGAAGATAATGAAAAGATCCGGCTTGGTAAAAGCGGTCGCGCTGGCCGCCATTGTGATCATTTCCTCGACCGGCTTGCGGGCCGAGATCCTTGTTCCGATGGATCTTGCCCAGACAAACCACCTGAAGGCGTACGGCCTGGCGTGGTACGCGCTTTCAAGAGGGGTCGAAGTCAAATGGCTTCTTAACTATCGCGGCGGAGCATTTCTCGTCAGGGAGTTCGCCGGATTATCGCTCGAGGCGCAGGCTCGCGGCATACTGCTCGAAAGGATTACCGGTGAAGAGGTTGCCGCGATATTGGGCAGGATAGAAAAGGAAAACATGGATATTGTCCTTCTGGAAAAAGCTCCCGCTATAGCGATATATGCTCCGCCTAACAAGCAGCCTTGGGATGACGCCGTCATGATGGCTCTCGAATACGCCGGGATCCCTTATGACGTAGTCTATGACCGCGAGGTCCTTACCGGCGCTTTGTCGAGGTACGACTGGCTGCACCTTCATCACGAGGATTTTACGGGGCAGTACGGCAAATTCTATAGAGGGTTCAGAAACGCCGACTGGTATATACAGCAGCAGATCCTCTTTGAGAAGATCGCTATCTCGCTGGGATTCGACAAAGTCTCCGATGAGAAAAAGGCCGTTGCCGGGATGATAAGGGAATATATAAGGTCTGGCGGTTTTGTATTCGCGATGTGTTCAGCGTGCGACACGATCGATCTCGCTCTTGCCGCCTATGGCGTGGATATTGCCCCGCGCGAGTACGACCATGACCCGGTGACCCCGGGCTGTCAGGAAAAACTCGATTATGGCCGGTGTCTCGCTTTTGAGGGTTTCGAATTGATAACGGACCCCTACATTTATGAATTCTCTGATATTGACATGACGGAAAAGGCGGCCGAAAGAGGTGAAGGGAGAGACTATTTCACCCTTTTCGAATTTTCGGCAAAGTACGATCCGGTAGCGACGATGCTTGTGCAGAATCACGTGTCGGTCATCAAAGGTTTCATGGGGCAGACGACATCTTTCAGAAAGAGCCTTCTGAAAAAGAAGGTCCTCGTTCTTGGCGAGGTGAAAGACCGGGGAGAGGTCAGATATCTTCACGGCAATTTCGGAAAGGGGACCTTTACCTTTTTCGGCGGGCATGATCCGGAGGATTACCAACATCTTGTGGGAGATCCACCGACAGACCTCAACCTCTATCCGAGGTCTCCAGGCTACAGGCTCATCCTTAACAATGTGCTTTTCCCCGCCGCCAGAAAAAAAGAACAGAAGACCTGATAGCATCCCTTTTCAGAAGAGAGAGAAGATATCTCTGATTTGCGTACGGCCGGGATAACGGAAAACCTGTTATCTGATCAATCGCTTGCCATAATAAACAGCGGTTTGCCCTCGAAACTTTCATAATACGGTCTCAGGCGCTCCTTGTTGTAATACTGGTCTACATCCACGACCTTCTTAAAACTCGTTACGATCTCAATCGGGACGTTGTCATATCTTCCGTTTTTGAGGGCGACGAGTCTTCCCGACGCTCCCTCAAGGACGAGGTTAAGCGCGAGGTTGCCATAAGCCATCGGAACTATCGAATCGATCGCGTCTGGATTGCCGCAGCGTACGAGATATCCAAGCCTCTGGTTGATGACGTTTATCCTCCGGCCGTTATTGAATTTCGGCGAGATATCCTTAAGATGCCTCGATATATAATCCCCGTTGCCTCCAAGCTTTTTATGGCCGTAAGCGTCTTTTTCCTCTTCGGAAAAAGTCATCTCGCCCCCTTCGTGCATCGCTCCCTCGGAGACGAGAACGACGGAATAATGACTGGGGTTTGTGAACCAGTCGGCCACGAGGAGTTCGCATAGCCTTTCCATTTTAAATGGATACTCGGGAATGACGCAGCGGTTTGCCGCCCCGGCCATCGTCGGAAGAAGGGCAGTGAATCCGGCATACCTGCCGAAGACCTCGATCACGAGAAACCGTTCGTGAGATCCCGCTGAAGTTCGCAGGCTGTGAGTCATCTCGATCGTCCTGGTTACGCAGGTACTGAAACCGATACAGTAATCGGTCCCGGGGACATCGTTATCCATCGTCTTGGGGATCGCAATGACTTTCACGCCTTCATGATGAAGCCTTACGCCGTAGCTGAGCGTGTCATCCCCTCCGATCGGGATCAGGTAATCTATTCCCAGGTAATCAAGGTTTTTCAACACTTCGGGCGTGAGGTCGTTCATCTCCTCGGAATATTTATCCTGCAGGTGCAGCGGGACGTCTGCGGCTGCGATATGACTCGGGCGCGTCCTTGAACTGTGCAGAAAAGTCCCGCCCGTACGGCCAATCCTGTTAACCATGTTTTCGGTCAGGATCTCGAAATTCTTGCTGTTATCGGCGTCCTTATCCCGGACTATCTCGACCAGCCCCGCCCAGCCTCTCCTTATCCCTATGACATCGAATCCTTCCCGGATCGCCCTGATCGTTACGCTCCTTATTGCCGGATTAAGGCCCGGAACGTCTCCGCCCCCCGTCAGTATGGCGATTCTGCCCTTGATCCTGTTTATATTACTCATATCTGCGACTCCGTTTCTTCACGATCTTTTAGATGAGAGCATTCGCGGTCTGGAGCCTTCTCCGGCCGGCGTTCAACACCGGTGTCGAAGAAGATCGATTCATACCGGATTGTAATTTAAAAGCATTCTATTGAAAAGAAATTTTAATTTCGACAGACCCCGGTGAGTGAGGAAATGGCGGCCGATTGAAAGATCATTCGGCCGCCATATATTTGCCAGGCGTGTGTTTTTTCAGAGTGTCTGTCAGTTCGACCCTTCTCTCCTTATCGCTTCAAGCTCCGCTTTCATCGCGTCGAGTTCGCGCTGTATCCGTTCGGCGTTGGCTTCGATTGCCCTGGCCCTTTCATCGGCGATATCAGCTTCGGTCAGAGGTTGAGAGACTTGCCTGATATCGTCTGCTGAGTAGGAACCGGAGGAAGCAGATACCGTTCCGTACGTTGTTGGAATGAAGACGCACGATAACCTGTAATCAAAGAAACCGATCACGCCTCCGGAAGCCCTCTGACCGATCATATAATATGTATTGCTCCCCGGCGCGTTGGCTTCAAGGATAGTGTGCGACGTAAGCGGGAAATTGTACATTCCGCTGGGGGCATCTTCCGGGACCCGGACAGGGATTTCCTGGTCGCTCTGGAACGCCGTCGTATTATCGGAAACACCGAAGAATACCAATGATTCGGTACCATATGTGTGATCTATCGTCACGTTGCCGGAGGCGATGACGAATACGTATCCCACATCGGGGGTTGTGATCGTACAGGAACCGAATACAAATACGAAGTTGTTGGGAAGGGTCGCTCCACCGCTGGTGCCGTACGACGCTACGCCCGGTTCATCCGCCATCTCTGTGCTTGAGATTGAACCGACGGGGAGAGCGACCGAAGCGTTCCCCGTCGACGACATATTGAAACTCGCCGAACGTAATGAGCCGGTTATGGTGACATATGGCTCTTCGGTCCCATTGTAGCTGCCATCGACCCTGAATCCATAGCTGCTGGAGTTGTTGCGGGCGACTCCGAAATACCCGCCGCTGCCGTTTGCGTCAGGTTGCAGGGCGAAGTTGCGCGCCCCCGTTTCGCTGTATATTTCCAGAGCGCCGCCGTTGGTGTTCGAATAGCTCGACGCTGTTACGCTTCCATCTGAGACGAGGTTGACATCCCCGTCCGACTCTATCCTCAAGCGCTCGGCGCTGTCGGTGAGAAAATGTATTGGACTGGCGCTTTGCGTGCCCATCAGTAAAGCCCCCGCGGCAGTACCCGCCGTCAGGGCGGAAAGGTTCATTGTCGATATGCCGCCGAGGCTACCCGCTGCCGACGCGCCATACTTGAAGAAGCCGAAATAGTCGTAGATGCCGCCGGGAGTCTTCAGCAGGAGGTCGGCGATTCCGGAAGCGTTCGCGCTCTCGACGAAAAGGTCGCTTGAGTTGGAAGCATAGAGATGAAGATCGGCTTCCGGGGATGAAGTGCCGATCCCGACGCTGGTCCCGTCGTTATAGATCCTTGTCGATGATGTCCACTCGGATCCGTTATGCCTCAGCGTGGCGCCGGACGATCCCGCGGGGAGGGCGCTTCCTCCCGTCGAAGTAAGTGATACCCATGAACCGCCGTCATAACCCTCGAAATCTCCGCCATTCCACCGTATCGTTCCCGCCTGAGCCCCTGACGCCGTTCCAATCTTGATCGCGCCGGCTACTTCGAGTTTTTCTCCCGGCGAAGCCGTCCCGATTCCGACATTCCCGGTCGAGGGGAAAATATTATCTGTCCCCCAGACGTTCATCGAGCTGTAGCTGTACGGAGTGGAAGTGAGTATATTCCGCGGAGAGAGCTCTTCTCCCCCGTCGACCGACATCGCGATATAATATACGTCGTCGAATGGAAGGGCGAGGGGCGTGACAGTGCCCAGGGTCAGGGCGAATATTCCATTGGAGACAAAGACATTATCCGTTTCTTCCCACAGAGGGCTTCCTTCGTAGAGAATATCGTAGATCCTGAAGGTTATGTCATAATAACCTTCTTCGGCCACGCTCCCACCGCTTCCGAGAAGGACTCCCTGGTAGTTGAGCAATCTGGTAGGCATCGCCATCGCCGAGTGCGAGGCCAGGATGAGTATCAACGCGAAAAGTACCGATTTTTTCATGACTTCAAGTCCTCCCTTTGCAAGATCGATTTTTTTCTTTTTGCTTCTCTGCCTCATTCCGCGAAAACGCTTTCTTCTATCTGAGCAGGACCAGTTTGCCGGTGATGATTTTTTTACCCGCCTTCAGCCGGCAGTAATAGACTCCGGAACTTGCGCTCGCCCCGAGATCGTTCGCCCCGTCCCAGGTGAACGAATATTTTCCTTCCGGCATCGATCTTTTGACGACAGTCTTCACCTTTGCGCCGGCTACGTCGAAGATATCAAGGCTTACCGCCGCTGGGGAAGGGATGTAGAAGGAAATATTTGTAGAGGGATTGAAAGGGTTTGGATAATTCTGATAGAGAGTCACCCTGCCGGGAGGCGTTTCAACGACAGTCTCTGACGAGATCGTCTCGATCCCGTTTTCGACGGCCGCGATCCTGTATGTGTATATTTTCCCCTGCCCGGCGTTTTCATCTAGAAATTCCTGCTTTCCGGCCGGGGGGATGATGGCGCCGTTTATCCTGATGAATCGCTCTGGCTTCCTTCCTTCCCCCCTGTAGATGTTGAATCCGTCGAAGACGGCAGCGCTTGCCGCGTCCCATCTCAGCAGGACGCCTTCAGCGCCGCACTCGGCCGAGAATAAAGAGATCGCCACATCGATAGTCGACGAGATCCACGCGACTTTCCAGAACCCCGCCTCGATCGTGTTTTCCGCCCCGCTCGCGTAAGTGAAGCCGGTCTGCCCCAGGGTGAAGATTATTATCCTTTCCCCGGACGCGTAATTGCCTCCTCCGCTTACGACGTAGTCACCCACCTGGTACTGCGCCTGCGCGGCATGCGCCGTCAGCAGCAGGAAGCAGGCGAGTGACAGCAAAAAGGTGTTCTTCATAACCACCTCCAGTGGATCAATTATTAAAGCATAAAGAGAACAGTCTCTGTTATGCGCTGGTGATAGATGATACCTGATCGGGTGATATTATTTCCGCGCCTCTGATTTGTCAAAACAAATCCCGAATCAGGCTCCGCCGATTGATTCGTGCCGGATAGTGACGGCAATCATCGGCATGATGAATAGTTGGAGGAACCGTCTCCGGACAAACGGGAAGGTTGTCATCTCTCTCGTCCTGTGGTATAATGGGACCCAGGGGATGGCGGTATAGTGGTTGCTGTCTCGATCAGATAAACGGGCTCACAACATTATTCAAGCTGAAAGTATCAGGATGCCGCCCTCCGACCGGGCCATTATATAGCAATGGGGGAAAAGTGATGAGATATTCTCTCTGTTTCGTGATTCTCGCCCTTGCCCTTTCGGGATCTTTCTCCAGTTCGGCAGCTGGTGAAATCAGCTTTGATCTTCGCGCCGATACGATCCTCTATTATTTTCCCGCTCCCGATTCGATAGCGATCACCGCCGACTTCACGCTGTTTTCATCGAATCCGCGCGACACTTTCTTTCTCAGCGACATCGGGACTTTTCTCGACGGGGTTTCAGCGGGGTATACGCCCCTCGAAATAACCGCACTGGCAGATGAATGCTTCGGAAAAGAGGAGGAAGACTGCACCGGTGATTGCCAGGATATGATCAATGGAGTCAGCAAAAGCGGAATATGCATCTTCTGGCAGGATCCGAGGGATTCGTTGCTGGCGGTATGCATGTGTACGGTAAATATACGCTGGTTCTCCACGGTGGCATATGCCGGAGAGGCGATCGTCTCATTCGAACTTGATCTCATCGACGCCATAGCCGAAACCGACGAACTGAACAACTCGTTTCAGCTCTTCATAGGGCCGATCGACAGGGAACGCTCCTCGTGGGGCAGGATTAAATCTCTCGACTAGTAGTCCGCGGCTTTCAGCGCAACAGGACCATCTTGCGTGTCAGGACTTTCTTCCCGGCGCTGAGCCTGTAGAAATAGACTCCGGACGGGACAAGATTCCCCTTCCTGTCCGATCCGTTCCATACGACGGTATTTTCCCCCTTCACGCAGACCCTGTCGAGAAGCGTCGCTATCAACTTGCCTTCGACGCTGTACACGGAAAGATCGGCTTTTCCCCCCCGGGGAAGAGTAAAACTTATCGATGTCGCCGGGTTGAAGGGGTTGGGGTAGTTCTGGTCGAGAGAGATCTGCAGCTCTGGGAGAGATATCTCCTCAGTCTCGAAAAGGATCTTTCTCGTTGCGTCGTTATCGACAACGATACGGTACCTGTATTTTTCCCCGGCCTGGCAGGAGGTGTCTTCGTATCTGAATTTCATCCCCTCCCTCGAAAGGTCCTGGGACGGCAGCAGGGAGAAGACCGGCGATGAATTCTCCGAACGCAGAAGATGGAATAGCGCTCCTTCGTCAATCTCGCTCAGTTCCCACGATATCACGATCGATTCGCCCCGGTCTTCGATCTCGTATCCCAGCAGGAGGGTGGCGGTGACCTCCTGGGCGGTAAAGACGAGCGAGGACCCTTCCGTATCGTTGAGTATTGTAAATCCATTCACGTCTTTTATGCCGCCGGCCTCTACGACATAATCCTCATTCCATACAAGCTGCTCTTCGAGCGACACCTCGACCATACTGTTTCCCTCTCCAAGCGAGACGCCTGTGACACCAAGAGCGGATTCAGGAAGCATATCGTTATATATATTGTAGTTGGCGAGGTTATGAGCGGAGGCGGGAGAAAGTTCCCTGTCGAAGGTGATCTCTATCGAGTTCTCCGACGAAGCTTCAGCTCCGATGACGCATGGCGGGATGTAATCTCCGTTAAAGAGGAAAAAGTCTCCGATAACGGGATGTATTGAATGGGATGGATCGCACAGGCATACGGCAAAGTTCGAAGCTGGATCTGCCGGAGGGACTATGCTTATTGTGAACGTGTCGGGATCCCCGTAATTGATCACCGGTATAGTACCAAGATAGAAATAATCTGCCGAGCCCCATTCCTCGCAGAGGTCGACCGTGCCGGCTACCGAGACGTCGACAGTCACATCCCCGAAAGCCATCGTATTCGGCGGCCATTCCGGATTCATGATGAGCACATCGGGGGAGGATACGAGGAATCGGAATTCATAGGCATTGATCTGCTCCGGGCCGTTGTCCCTGATATAGAAAAGATAGATATCCTGGATCGTATAGAGTTCGACATTCTCATCACGAGAGGTCCTGTCCATATCGGTGAATAGCGCGAGCATGCCTTCATGAGGCCAGGCAGGTGAAGCGAAGGCGAGAAAAATGACGATCGATAAGATGATCTGTTTCATATCATCCCCTCCCGGGTTTAAAGGCGGTTCTTTCCCCTGCTTTGATACCGGCTGGCGAGTCGGCGGGTGTCGATGCAAAATATTTGTTGTGGATCTCCTGCTAAAAATATTAATAATAATTGCAATCCTGTCAAGGGGCATTTCCTCCCCTGGCGCGGCAGACATCTCTTATCCTGTCGATCTCTTTTTGCATCGCTTCGTAGTGGCTTCCCTTCCAGTATATCTTTCGGCATCCAGGGCAGAAAAAGAACTCTTCGAAGCGCGCCAGGATCTTTTCCGGAACATTGCCCGTAACTTTCTCCTTTTCCCTCTTCTCGACGGGAGTATTGCATTCCAGGCATATCGTAAAAGGTTGAAACCGCGGAGATTCGGGGAGAAGAGAGAAGATCTCGCTTATCCTGCGAGTTGTCTCTACTGACCGAAGGACAAGGGGCTGAGGCCCGCGGCGGTCGGTTTTCCTCGTCGCTGCCGTAACGGCTATCCTGTCTGCCGCCCCGGCATCTTCAAGAAATCTCGAGGGAGAAGTCGACATATAGAAGAGGGAATCATAGCCGAGCATCCGCATCTTTCTGCAGAGCTTTCCGAGCATACCGTCGAATATGAACCTCGGCCTCTCCGTCACCAGTATTTTCCTTCCCGCCGCTATCGGCCGATCGGAAATCAGCTTGTAAGAGCGTCGGACCGGCCGACACTACCTCGATCACGCATCATTTTTCCTTGACAGCATATCAGAAACCGCCGAATATGAAAATCCTCAAGGTAAGGATGTGAGGTTTTGCTGGGACTAACGTGGAGATGGAGGTGAAAGATCCGGTTTTGTTGGGAACCGGATCGGGATTATGTCGGAATCATTTACGGGATGTCTTAAGTGCAATAAGGGAGTGCTGCTTCCCCTTTCCGATTACGGGAGGGATGGAGCACCGATCCGCTATAAAGCCTGGGTATGCAACAATCCTGAATGCGGATTCAACATGCGGATAGATAACGGCGAGTTGAGCCTGGGAAAAGAACTGAGTCATTCGACAAAATAGAGATATCTTATATCTTTTTAACGGGATGATGGCGTGGTAATGCCGTCATCCCGTTTTTTTGCCGGAAGCGGAAGATCTTCTAAGAAGATAGACCCCCGCCGCGCACGCCGCGACGGAAAGGATCGTCCAAGAGAGTGACGGTGGGGTCCTTTCGCCGAGCCGTATCACCTCTTCGCTGGTCATATTGAGATCGATCAGCGAGACAAGGTTGAAAGCGGCGTGAGCCATGAACGGATAGACAAGATTGCCCGTCATGCAGAAGATAAATCCAAGGATGATCCCCAGTATGACGAGGCTCGCCAGGTGGGGCAGGTTGAAATGGGATGCTCCGAAGACCAGACCTGAAAGGATCACTGCTCTCCCTGCCGTCATGTTCCTGTGGAAGATCTGTTGTATGAATCCTCTGAAGAGAAGTTCTTCCCCGAAAGGGGAGATTATTACCGTTCCGGACAATATGGCGATAAAGGAAAGCAGCCCTTTGGGCTTGATTGAAATAAGGAATTCGATATAATCATTATTTACGGAGCTTTCCTCCTCGATCAGCCATGTGATGGCGTTTGCCGGGAGAATAGAACCGGCAGCTATCAGAAGGACGATCGCTGTAAGCGCCGGGTCGGGGCGGCTCAGCCTGAACTCCCGGCGGAATGAAAGTCCGAATCTTCTCGTTAGGAAATAGAGGGGCAGGACGATCCCGGCGATCGATGGTAGTATCAGGGATAGCACTGTCAGTCCCTCGAGAAAGAACATTATCGATACGGTCAGGTAGATCAGAAGACAGGAAACGGAATAAACGAGTAGGATGTAGTTATTCACGTAACCGGCGAGAGTGAAGGGGATATCTTCCGGCTCACGTTCGAGATCGTCTTTTTCTGAATCGTCATTCATGGAAGAAGAATATACAGTCGATGGATTTTTGCCACAAGAGGAAAGGACCCGATGATAAAACTCGTAATATTCGATCTCGATAACACGCTTACCGACTTTATCCGGATGAAGGAAAATTCGATCGAGGCGGCGATAAAGGCGATGATCGACTCGGGAGTCGATCTTCCCGCTCAGAAAATAAAAGAGAGGATACTCCATATCTACGATGAAGAGGGGATCGAGTATCAGAAGGTCTTCGATAAACTTCTTGCCGATCTTCTCGGAGGAGTCGACCACAGGGCCCTGGCGGCGGCGATCGTCGCTTACAGAAAGGCGCGAGAGGCCGCGCTCGTCCTTTATCCGCACGTGAATAGCACGCTTCTGGCCCTCGTTAAGAAAGGATTGAAACTGGCCGTTATTTCCGATGCTCCGCGGAAAGAGGCATGGTTGAGGCTCTGCTACCTTCAGCTCCAGCATATATTCGACACGGTGGTGGCGTTCGAGGACTCAGGAGAACATAAACCGAGCCCGCGGCCATTCAGAATGGTCCTCGACGAGCTTGGAATCGAGCCTCATGAAGCGATAATGGTCGGAGACTGGCCAGAGCGCGATATCGTAGGGGCCTCCGAGCTCGGTATCACGACCATATTCGCCAGATACGGAGACACTTTCGGTACGGAGGTCTCAGGGGCCGATTACGACATCGATGATATCTCGCGGATCCTCGAGATAGTCGATGAACTCGGCAGCAGGCAGGGAAAGGATAAAAGAGATGTATCTCGTTACAAGCGAAGAGATGAGAGCGCTCGACAGCGAGACGATTGAAAGGTACGAACCGGGGCTCGTTCTCATGGAGCGGGCGGGCCAGGGGATATTCGAGTCGATCGTGTCGCGTTTCGAACAACCGTCGAACGAATGCGTATCGATATTTCTCGGCAGGGGGAATAATGCCGGAGACGGTCTCGTCACGGGACGTCTTCTTGCCGCTGCGGGGGTAAAGGTCGTTCTGCTGTATATGCATGAACCGGAAAAATTCACCCCTGATGCCGCGAAAAACTATTCCCGCCTCGACAAGGCCAGGGCTGAAGGGAAAATAGACGAGATATTCCTCTATCTCTCCGATGCCGGGCACAAGGCGGCCGCCGCGCTGGAAAAGAGTACGCTCGTTATCGACGCCCTTCTCGGCACGGGGATCAACAGCCCGGTAAGGGATGAATATATTAAAGTGATAGACCTTATCAACGGCTGCCGGGAACCTGTCGTATCGGTCGATATACCATCGGGGATCGACGCGACGACAGGCGAGGTGATGGGACGGGCCGTGGTGGCCGACCTGACGGTGACGATGGCTTTTCCCAAGACGGGAATGGTCTACTACCCGGGGAAAAGCTATTGCGGCGCGGTCGATGTTGTCGATATAGGGATACCGCAGGAGCTGGTTGAAAAAAAGGGTCTGAGAAAGCGCGTCCTCGATATTGACCTCGCCGTCGAAAATATGCCGGCGAGGGATCCTTCGGCTCACAAGTTCGAATGCGGGTCCCTTCTTGTCATAGCCGGTAGCGTGGCCTATAGCGGCGCCGCTTATTTAAGCGCCGTTTCAGCGCTCAGGACAGGGTGCGGAATCGTATACCTTGCCGCGCCGTCATCTATAAGGACGGTCATCCAGTCAATGGCCCCGGAGATAATCTTTATCAGCTTGCCAGAGACGAAAAACGGCTCGATATCGATGGAAGCTCTGAAAGCCTTTCCGGCGGGGCTCAGGTACGATGCCGTCGTCATAGGGCCGGGTCTGACTGTGGAGGAGGAGACATCGCGTTTCGTGACAAGTTTTGTTTCGGAATGTGAAAGACCGTTCCTCGTCGATGCCGACGGACTGAACGCTTTTTCCGGCCGGTTCGGCGATCTGCGGGCCATATCGGAAAGGCAGGAGCTGATTCTTACTCCCCATGCCGGTGAATTGAAGAGGCTGACAGGAAGCGAGATTCCAGCCTCTCCTCCGGAGAGGGAGAGGTTACTCGAAAGACTCGTCGAGGGTTCTCAGATCACCCTTGTCCAGAAAGGAGCCCCGACCCTGATAGCGCACGGCATCGGAGAGATCGACGTAAATATCCACGGCCACCCCGGGCTGGCGACTGCCGGAAGTGGAGATGTTCTTTCCGGGACGATCGGAGGGATGCTCGCGCAGGGAGTGACTGCCGGGGCCGCGGCGAGAACAGGGGTCTATCTTCATTCGAGGGCTGCCGATCTTGCCGCCGAAGAGACGGGGGAACGAAGCATGATCGCCTCCGACTGCTGCGAAGCGATCGTTCTCGCCATGATGGAACTTGAAGAGGTCCTAACGCCGCAGCTCTCCGAAAACGACCATCCGGGGGGATAAAAGCTCTGGAAAAGTGGCAGATACCGGGAGGATATCATCAGGGAAAAGCAGATCATAGAGAGGATCAGGGAAGCATTTCCGGGAAGCGGCATCGGTGATGACACTGCTGTTTTTCCCTGCCCCGAGGGGGACCTTCTTTTTGCTTCCGACGCCGTCGTGGAGGGTGTCCATTTCAGACGGAAATATTCGACCCTCAGCCAGGCTGTCCAGAAAGCGATAACCTCAAACGTCTCAGACATATACTCGATGGGAGGCAGGCCTCTGAGGATACTCCTCTCTGCCGGTGTGCCGGCAGGCTGCCAGGAGAAGGATGTCGAGGATATGATCGAGGGGTTGAAAAAAGGATGCGCCTGTTACGATCTGCGGCTCGCCGGAGGGGATACCGTTTTTTCGCCGGAATTCTTCTTTTTTGACATATCTATCCTCGGATCGGTGGAAAAAGGTTCCGCTCTGAAGAGAGAAGGGGCGATGAAAGGGGATTCTCTGGTCCTCTTCGGAGAATGCGGAGGTTCCATGGCCGGACTATGGACGCTGGGAGAGATTTTTGACACTCCTGAAGGCAACGGCATGGCGCGAGATTTTATGCGATTGGGGGAAAAAGAGAGGGATAAGATAAAAGAGATCATGCCGGCCCTGTCGACCGATACGACGATGGAAGATATAGCCGGTATGGCGGGGGAAAAGGGATTAAACCGGCGGGTGGTGGAAATAATCGGGCTGATCAAGCAGCATCTCGTGCCGAGAGCGGTCAGGGTGAACAGGAAAGATATTGATTCGAGGGGATTGAAGATCACCGCGATGACCGATATAAGCGACGGGATCGCTGAAGAGCTTGCCTCTCTTTGCGGCGCGAGCGGAACAGGGGCCTTGATAGACCTTCAGGCTATCCCGGTTCCCTCTTTTCTCGCGACAGGTCAGGTGTTCGGGGAAGACCAGATCGAAAGAGTCTCTCTTGCAAGCGGCGAGGAATATTCACAGATGGCGGCGATAAGCGGTCTCACCGGCGGTACTGTGCCCGAAGGTGCCGCTGTAATAGGGGAACTGACAGATCCTATCGAGGGTATGAAGGCAAGAGGGTATGACGGAAAGAAGCGAAAGATCGTGGAAAGTGGATATGAACATGATTTTCAATGATCCGGCCTGTCCCGGCGGGGTGGTAAGGCGGGAGAGGGGGATCGGAGAGATATGCTGCTGTATATCGTAAGGCATGGAAGGACCGACTGGAACGATGAGCGAAGGGTGATGGGCCTGAGCCCGGTATCTCTCAATTCCAGGGGACGGGAGATGGTCGAAAGCCTCGGCCGCTTTCTTGCCGGTGAGAAGATAGGAACGATATACTCCGGGACGCTGGTGAGGACTATGGAGACTGCCAGCATCCTGGCCAGCTCGTGGGACGCGCAGATAGTCGAAGAACCGAGGCTGAATGAATCTCCGTACGAGAAATGGGTGGGAAAGAGGTATTCGGAGCTTGAAAAGGACGAGGATTTCATCCTCTATTCAGCGCGTCCCACCGCTTCGTCCTTTTCGCGGAACGAGGGGATCGCCGACATTCAGGAGAGGGTGCTTGCTTCTATAGACAGGATCGCCAGGGAAGAAAAAAGCGGCCGCGCGGCGCTTGTCTCGCATAGCGATGTTATAAAACCGGCCATAGCCCACTTTCTCGGCACCGGGCTCGATTCGATCCACAGAATATCGATAGCCAATGCTTCGGTAAGTCTCCTTGATTTGCCGGCTGGCCGGACGGCGAGGATCGTCTATATGAACCTGATGCCATGGAAGTGGAAGAGCGTCATGTCAGGGATTTGAAAACCGGAAGGAATTCAGGTGGAGGAACTCTATCTAGGCATCGAGACCTCGTGCGACGACACTTCGTGCGCCATCTATTCACCGGAAAGGGGGATAGTGGTCCAGATGACCTCGGCGCAGCTCGACCATGAGAAGTATGGCGGTGTCGTGCCGGAAATAGCTTCGAGATCCCATATGCGCACCCTTCTGCCTCTCTATTGTTCCGTCATGGAAAAGGCAGGGATCGAACCCGGAGACCTCTCGGGGATAGCGGTGACGAACGGACCGGGACTGACCGGTTCGCTTCTGGTCGGACTCTCGTTCGCAAAGGCCCTGTCGTACGGGGCAGGCGTACCCCTTGTCGGCGTCCATCATCTAGAGGGACATATCCTGGCCAACGCGATCGACGGGGATTTCGAGACTCCATCTGTCGTGCTGGTAGTCTCCGGGGGACATTCCCAGTTCCTCAAGGTCGACAGGCCGGGCAGGTATGAATTTCTTGGAGGGACGAAGGATGACGCGGCAGGAGAAGCTTTCGACAAGATAGCGAAGATGCTCGGTCTTTCCTATCCGGGAGGGCCTTCGATTGAAAAAGCAGCGGAAAAGGGTAGAAGAGATGCCTATCAATTCCCAAGGGCGCTGAAAAATTCGGGTGAATGCGATCTTTCGTTCTCCGGTCTGAAGACCGCCGTAAGATTGCGATTTGAATCGATGGACGACCGGACAGGGAGCGTCGTGGCGGATATCGCCGCCTCGGCGCAGGAGGCGATCGTCGATATCCTCACCATCAAAGCGAGGCTGGCTTCAAGCAGGTCAGGCGTTGACCGGTTGTATATAGCCGGTGGAGTAGCGGCAAACAAAAGATTGAGAGAGGTGATGAAAAGATCTCTTGGCAGGGAGGGAGTGAGCGTCTCCTGGCCCGACTTTCACTATTGCACCGACAATGCCGCCATGATCGCGTGCGCCGGGTACTATCATTTTGCAGCGGGAAAGACCGCCGGTCTTGAACTCAACACTTTTCCCCGTGGACAGCTCGAATCCTGGGCATAGGTGGAATTGCTCAACCATTGCAGATGCTATCTCCCCGGATGATATCTCTTTATGCGAAAAGAGTTTCTCCTCTTTCTGTCATTCTGCGAATAAAATTTCCCGGACTTTCCACGCGCTGGACAAAAACTATTTCTATCGACAATTATTACAACCAGTTATAACAAGTTCCCTCCTCTTGCTCCTTGGCATATAAATTGCGAACTCGCAAATGCATGAGTTTTATGCACATCCTGCAGAGATCGAAATATAGAGTGTCTGGAGCAATGTCTGATGGGGTCGGAAGACGTAAATGGAGAATTCAAAATACTCGTCGTCGATGACGAGGAACATATCAGAAGGATACTGCAGTTCCAGCTGGAAAAATTCGGATTCGACGTGATAACAGCTGAGAACGGCGAAGTAGCCCTCGAGCTGGTACACCGCGAAAGACCGGATCTTTTGATCCTCGACCTGATGATGCCGAAGATGGACGGATTCGAAGTATGTAAAAAACTTCGGTCCAATTTTCAGACTTCGCAGATACCGATAATAATGCTTACCGCCAAGAGCGACCTGGCGGACAAGATAAAGGGTCTAGGGGGCGGCGCCAACGACTACCTGGTAAAACCATATTCAAATGAAGAATTGATCCTCCGCGTAAGAAATGTCCTCGAATGGAGCCAGAAGCAGAAGAATGCCAATCCCCTGACAGGGTTCGCGGGAAACAAGGTGATCGAGAAGGAACTTCAGAAAAGGATCGAGGCGGGGGAATCGTTCGCCTTCCTCTATATCGACATCGATAATTTCAAGGCTTATAACGACTACTATGGCTACCAGAAGGGCGACGAATCGATCCTTTTTGTCGCCGACACGATATCCGAAGCGGTCAATTCCCTGGGCGGGCAGAACGATTTTGTGGGACATATTGGAGGAGATGATTTTATCATCCTCACCTCCGTCGACCGCGCTGAATTTGTTTCACGGCACATAATAGATGAATTCGACAAGGGATCCCTCTTCCTCATGAACGAAGAAGATATCCGGAGGGGATATCTGGAGATCAGAAACCGTCTCGGAGAGATCAAGAGGGTACCTCTGATGTCTCTGACAGTCGCGATCGTCGTCAATGAAGAGAGGCGTTTGCGCCACTTTGCGCAGGTCAGCGATATAGCGTCGGAACTGAAAAAATTCGGCAAGGGGATGACCGGAAGCGTCGTCGTAAGGGAGAGACGCAGGAAGACGAGCCCTGCCGAGAAGATAGAGCAGTGATTCCTGGCCGCTTGAGACGGCCGGGCCGGATATCATGGAGGAACGATCTTGGCGATTATCTCGGAAGACGACAAAAAATCAGGAGCCGCGCTCGCCGATTTTGATATCGAAAAAGAGATCAAAGCGCTTCGTTCCGAGATCAAGAGGTATGAAAGCATATTCGATTCGGCGCGGATGATAGTCGGTCATGAACTCAACAGGCCCCTTACATCGATAAGCGGATATCTTCAGCTTCTTGAATCAAGGTTTGAGAATATTTCAGGAGAGAAAGAACTGGGATATTTCTCCAAGGCGAAAAAAGCCGCCGAGGAACTGCAGGATCTCGTTGAGGCGTTCATCCAGATGCTTCGCTTCGACAGATCGTCAGATAACGGAGACGATCTGCAGGAAGTAGATCTTTATAAAATGGTCGAAGAGCTGAAAAACAAATATGCAGACTCTTCCCCCGGCCTGGTAAACAACATAGACCGGGATATGCCGGTATTCCTGTTGAGGGCGGGGTGCCTCGAGATAGCACTGGACAACCTTGTCTCGAACGGGTTGAAGCACGGGGGGAATGCAGAGCCGGTAGAGGTGTCGGCGACCCTTCAGGTCGACAGGCGGGGAATATCAAGAAAACGGCTGTTGATTATCACGGTCAGGGACTACGGATCAGGGATATCGGAAGAAGAGATAAAGGAGATATTCGACCCCTTCTACAGGGGCAGCGCCAGGGAGAAGGTCAGCGGCCTGGGGCTGGGGCTTTCCCTCGTGAAAAATGTCATGAATATCATGATGGGAGATATCCGTATCAAGAGCGGACCGGGCAGGGGTGTGACGGCGACGATAGCGATCCCGATCCACGATGAGAATCCGGATCCATATGAAAGAATAGGTTAGGGTAGCATGATGCCGGCAAGCGCGAAGATCGAAGAAAATCAGCGAAAATTCGTCAGCATACCGCAGATAAGACTGATCGAGCTTGTTGTGATATTCTGTATAGTATACGTGGCCAAGGAAATAGCTGCTTTCGATTACAATTCAGGTCTTATAATCACGACTTTTCTCGGCTCGGCTTTCCTTAATCTTATTCTCACGAGCGTTGAGCCGCGGATAATCAGGATGCAGAGAAGCGGCCATCTCGGAGAGGACTTTCTTTCCTGGGTTACGATATCGGTCGATCTGGCAACGGTGATCGCCCTGGTCTATTTTACCGGGACGATCGAGAGTCCTTTCATATTTGTACTCGTCATTCCGCTGTTCTTCGCCGGAAGGCTTCTGCCGGCGATCAGAGCCGGAGTAGCGGTGACCACTCTGACAGTCCTTTCAATCTCTCTACTCGGATATCTCGAGATCAGGGGTGTCATTCCTCATCATTCCTGTTTCGGCGCCCAGGCTGCCGGTATGACGGATCCTCATTATATGTCCGGCGGGATCCTCGTGATCGGTGGGTTCATGAGCCTCATGACATATCTGTTCAGCACTTTTTACGATAATTTCGACATATATTTCAGGAAGACCGAGGACCGGCTTGTAAATTCCAAAAAAAGGATAGTCGAGCTGGCCAGGCTGTATGACATAAGTCTCGGTATCAACTCGGTGATAAACCTCGATACTCTCCTGAAGATGGTATGCAAGGAGATCACCCTTCTTCTTCGCAGGCCCTGGGCGGCGGTGATCCTTGTCAACCAGAAGAAGGAGATAGTCAATTTCGTCGAGCTCGGCGAAAAAGGGATCGTGACCGTCAAGCATGACGGAAAATACGATGATGATCCGCTGCTTGTCGAATCGTTGAAACAGGATGACGGATTTACCATCGAAGATATATCAGACAGCCGGGCGGCCTCGAGATCCGGGTTCATCTCGGGAAGGGGTTTCAGGACGCTTCTCGCCGTTCCCATTGTAGCCGGCAGGGAGAGGATCGGTCTGTTGCTCGCTTGCGACCGCCAGCAGGCGCCGTTTCTTCACGAGGATATTCGCTCGTTGACAATACTTTCCGGCCAGGTCGCCACGGCGATAGAAAAAAGCAGGCTCTTTGAAGTGATGAACTCCCGGATAGACAGGCTTGAACAGGATAATGAACGGCTTGAAGGCTCCAACAAGCTTAAAATGGGATATATCTCTCATCTTTCTCATGAATTCAGGACTCCGCTTACCTCGATCAAGGCTTATGTCGAGTCTCTGAAGGATCATATTGACGACCCCTCTTTCAAGGAAAAGGGAGATTTTCTTGAGGTCGTCTCGAACGAGACGGACAGGCTGATAAGAATGGTCAGCAAGGTGCTCGACGTCTCGAAGATAGAATTCGGGCAGCGGACCCTGAAAAGAAATGTCTTCGACCTGAGAAAGGTCGTCGAGGAGGTCGATTCCTCGATGCAACCCTACCTTCAGGATAAAAGACTGCATCTTATCACCAGGTTCCCCGAAGAGCTTCCCATGGTTGACGGGGACGAGGATTTGATAAAGCAGGTATTCATAAATATCATCGGAAACGCGGTGAAATATTCATCGACCGGGGGAAGGATCAGCGTCGACGCGGTCGAGGATGCAGTTTCCATAAGGGTGACGATAGAAGACGAGGGAATGGGTATACCGGAGGATGATCTAAAGAGTATCTTCAAGCAGTTCTACCAGGTTGGCAAGGGAGTCGGGGATGGAGTCGGGCTGGGGCTTGCTATTGTTAAGAATATTATAGAACAGCACGGTGGATATATCCAGGTCAGCAGCGAGATCGATAAGGGAAGCGTCTTTACCTTCACCATTCCAAAAGAGCATCACTTCAACGATCTCCTTGGATTCCTTTTTGGATCGGCAGATGAAAAAAACAAGATCACCGAGATATTCCAGCTGACGGTGAGCGTTGTTGCCGAGATGCTTTGCGCGAAGATCGTCTCCCTCATGCTGATCGACCAGGAAAGAAAAGAACTCTATATCAAGAACGCGTATGGACTTGATGAGGAGATTGTGGAAAAGGCGAGAGTGAAGCTGGGAAGGAGCATCGCGGGAAAGGTCGCCGAAACGGGCGAGCCGCTTCTCATCGAAAATGTCGAGGAACTCGGAATCGCCGGAAACACTAACAAACCGCAATACGAGACAAAATCGCTTATAAGCGTACCACTGATAATAGGCACGACCATAATAGGCGTCATCAACGTGAACAACAAGATGTCAGGGGAATCTTTCAATGAAGACGACCTGCAGCTTCTTGTCTCCCTGAGCCAGAGATTCTCCAAGATACTCGACCGCATCAGGACTTCGGAGGATAACGGGGCATTTATCGAGGAGACCATAAGTTCGCTTCATTCCCTGCGCGAGATGTGCAAAAGGGACAAAAACGGTCTCAGGCGCAAGATTGTCAACTGGTCGATCAAGATAGCCAGGAAGCTGATGCTGAGTGAAAAAGAGATCCAGGTAATACAGTATGTCTCGAGTATACATGATGTGGGGATGACTACCGTAAGTGAGAAGATCCTCAAAAAGACTCTCGAACTTACCCCCGCGGAAGTAGACGAGATAAGGCGTCATCCGAAACGGGGCGCGGATATTCTGCGTCCTCTCGAGTTCGTCGACCTGGTCAGCCAGATAATGCTGTCGCATCACGAACGTATCGATGGAAAGGGATACCCGATGGGATTGAAAGGAGACCAGATCCCCGTCGGAGCGAGGATCCTTTCCATCCTCGATGCTTACGTATCGATGATCAGCATGAAACCGTTCCGCAAGCAGCTTGCCGTCGAGGAATCGATCGAGGAGCTGGTGATAAATGCCGGGACACAGTTTGATCCCAGGGCTGTCTCGGCTTTCATAGAGGTCCTTATGGATGAGGGTTACATAGATATTGAAGAGTTTACCGCTTTTTCGGACAGGCTCAGGTTCGGCGGAAAGCACAAGGCGATTTCTTAAGCGAAAGGAACACCCGATGTTAAGGTCGGGCGCTGAAAACATTTTTATGGGTGACGCTGGATCTCTGACATACGTCTTCCTCGTTGCTTTCCTCTCTCTCCTGTCGGTCTATCGAATAGTCACGGCGATGAGGGGAAGGACCGCGACGGTAGCGCGGGGGCTTGTTGCCGGACTGCTGCTTATCTCTCTCTCCAGGGCGGTAAATATTTCTACGCTTCCGCTTCAGCACGCCGGATTCGGTTTCATATCCTCTATTCTTTCGATAGCAGGTTTCTATATCGTCATGACAATCATGGCTTCGGGCAGAAGGGAAGAGGATATTTCCTTCTGGAACAAAAGGATCGTTATTCCCGCTGTCGCGGTGGGCCTTATCATCGGAGGAATCATCCAGTTCGCCGTTATAGGCGGCATAGTCGTCCTGACTTTCTTCTATTCCGTTTCAGCATTCATGCCGGCGGGAGTAATGGCTGGGTATCTGCACGCGAGAAAGAGGATAGGGTCCAGGACGCCGGCGTTATTCACCGTTTCAGCGGTGTTTCTGATGGTGTCTACGATGATGATGAGCCTTCGACATTCCGGGATCACGGGGGCTGATCCGTTCTGGAGCCAGCTCTTCTCCCTGATAGATATAACGGGATTTTTCCTTTTCCTTGGCGCTTTCGTCAGTGACACCGGGAATGTCCGGATCGCCCGGGAGACCGAATCGATCCAGCCAAGGATAACGGCGCCATTTAACAGCGCCGAGGCGGTATCGGACGCGTCCGGGGAAGGGAGACACCTGGTTGATATCAGCCTGATGGTAATAAGGGACGAGAGGACACAGAGCGTTTACAGAAAGATCGCTGATTCGCTGATCGAAGAAACGGGCGCGGATTTTGCGCATATCAGGGTGGCGGGCGGTTCCGATGAGATACTCGAGACACAGGCGTTTGTCGTTAAAGAAGACAGAGAACTTGCCTCTCACTTTTCAAAGAGTGTCAAGAAGTCGAGGATCAAGAGCCTTTGCCGGGACGAGAATGCCGCGGGTTACGGATACAGGATTGAAAAAGATTCGCTGGGAGAGGAGATATCCGAATTTGTACCGGAAGATATCGAATGGGAGGAGGGTTCGCTTCTGCTGATGCCGGTGAAGTTCGAAGGGGTCCTGAAAGGGGTAATGACGGCCGGATTCCTGCATGACGGGATAACATCCGCGACGAAAAGCATGTGGATATATTCGAACAATATCATAGAGATCTTTGCCCGCGAGAATTTCAGAAGCAGGATCAAGAACGGTCAGAAGGAACTCCTCTTCGTAAAGGATGAACTCGAAGCGGCGAACCAGCTGAAATCGAATTTTCTTTCGATAGTCTCTCACGAACTCAGAACGCCTCTGACATCGGTGAAGGCCTATTCTGAGACCCTGCGAGACAACGTCGAGACGATTGAACGCGATACGATCGGGAATTTCCTGAACGTCATGGGAGAGGAGACCGACAGGATCATCAAGATGGTCGATAATATCCTCAACTATTCGAGTATGGAGACGGGGCGTCTTAAAGTCGAGAAATCGTCGTGCGACCTCAATCAGATAATAAGCGAAGTGCTCGATGAAGCAGATGATGATTTCGTCGAGCGTAATATAGAAAAGAACATAAAGATGCCGCGGCATCAAGTGTTGATCGATGCTGACAGGGAACTTATAAGGCAGCTGCTCCTCAATCTCGTCGGTAACGCCGTAAAATTCACACCCGAAAAGGGGAAAGTCACGATCACTCTCGAAGAAGAAGCTTCAGCGGCACGTATCGTCGTGCAGGACACGGGCAACGGGATCCCCGAGGATCAGCTTGAAAAGATCTTCGAAAGGTTCCACCAGGCAGACGCGACTGATACGCGTGAATATGGAGGATCGGGGCTCGGGCTCGCGATATGCAAGAATATAGTGGAATGGCACGATGGAAGGATCTGGGTGGAAAATGTCAAGGAAGCCGGCGCGAAATTCGTGATTATCCTTCCGATGAAGGACATAATCGTCAGACAGGCGACGGCTTCCGGCAATATCGGGTCGGTCCGTTTCGAAAGAGAAAGATATCTTTCCCTCCTGGTCGAGATGCTTTCGGAGTTCATGCAGGCCAGAAAAGCCTCGATAATGGTCCTCGATCAGAACAAGCAGGTCTTGAGGGTGATAGCGGCCAAGGGACTTGACGCGGAATTCGTGCAGAATACCAGGGTGGAGACAGGCGACCGGATCGCAGGCAGAGTCTTTCTCGAAGGAGAGTCCGTACAGGTCTTTGATATAGAAAACGACAAAAGAGTGGCGAGAGCGAACAACAGCGCCTATTACGGTACGAGCTCGTTCATATCTTCCCCGGTGAAGGTCGATGGCGATATCATCGGCGTCCTTAACGTAAGCGACCACGTTGACGGGCGTGAATTCACAAGGGCCGATACGGGGATCCTTGAAGCGTTCAGCGAGATCGTGGGAAGGATGCTCAAGAAGCTTGACGCTTATGAAAAAGTCTCGGGCAATTTCGAAAAAGTCAAGGACGCGATGAGATGCATACTCCACATGAGAGAAGGCGTCGGAAGCGGGAACCTCGTAAACTACACGCTTATAGCTCTCGCGATTGCCGACAGGCTGGGACTTACCGAAGAATCAAAGACGGCGCTGAGGATGGGGATGAACATCTACGACCTCGGGATGATGAAAGTACCGAGGAGTATCAGGGTCAAGAAGGAAGAACTGACGACCGGGGAAAAGAAAAAACTGATCGATCATCCGAATATCGGATTCTCGCTCCTCTCGCCGATGGGAATAGACGAGCGGATCATGAGGATGGTCATCTACCATCACGAACATTACGACGGAAGCGGATATCCCGAAGGGCTCGTCAGAGAGGAGATCCCGATCGAAGCAAGGATAATCAATGTCGTCGATTCGTTCAGGGCGCTTGTCTCGCAGGGGCCGTACAGAAGGGCGTTCACTCTCGACGAGGCGAAAAATGAAATAATCAGGGGCTCGAGGACGAAATTCGATCCGAAGATCGTGGGAGCTTTCGTAAAAGCGCTTCATGACACCGGGGCCAGAGTCGATAACGGCGATTTTTATCTCGATGTCATAGAGAAAGAGCTTGAAGAATCAAGAAAAGAAAATATGGAAAACTACGAAAAAGAAGCAAAGAAGGAGGAGATTACATGAGCAAGGGCAAGATTCTCGTCGTCGATGATGAGGTCAACATAACGCAGATCCTTGAGTTCAGCATCGGTTCGGAAGGGTATCAGGTCATCACGGCTTCGAACGGCGAGGAAGCGATAGATGTCGCGAGAAGGGAGCAGCCCGATCTTATCATTCTTGATATCATGATGCCGAAGATAGACGGATACGAAGCATGCAGGATCATCAAGACGAATCCTCTGACGAAAAATATCCCGGTCATTCTGCTCACGGCCAAGGGAAGGGATATAGACAAGAGGCTTGGTTATGAGGTAGGCGCGACCGATTACATAATAAAGCCTTTCAGCCCCAACAAGCTCATCGACAGGATCCAGAAACTTCTGGTCAGCGCGAAGTAGAGCATATTCACCGTATTATCAATAAGGGGCGGCCGGACGGGCCGCTCCCTCTTTACGCGTGGAGATGGGCTCCCGCACGCCACCCGTTCTTTTGAGTTGTCGAAGAGCCCCGGGGATAATATAATCTCCTGCACGATGACCGATGAAAAAAGCCATACCTCTTTTGCCGATGTTGCCCTGCCCATGCCCGTGGACAGGCTTTTTACATATAAAGTGCCCGATGAGCTCGCCAGGACCCTTTCTCCCGGATGCCGCGTCATGGTTCCCGTGGGAAGAAGAAAGGTGACGGGATACGTCATCTCGCTCCATTCCGACGATGAAGGGAAATTCCGGATAAAGGATATCCTCGCCCAGGTGGACGATCAGCCTCTTGTTACCGAAGATCTGATGAGGTTGGCGCGCTGGATATCTGATTACTATATCCATTCGCTCGGCGAAGTGCTCAGAGCGATGCTACCGGCGAGTATAAAGGGAAAGGGCAGGAAGTCAGCGGAAGACCAGAAGGAAGGAGAGTTTCCCCGCGAGGCTCACAGGCCGGTTCTTGGAAAGGACCAGCAGGCGGCGTTCGACGCGGTAATGGCTGCGTTTCATGGAGGCCGGGGGGAGAATTTCCTGATCTATGGGGTCACGGGAAGCGGCAAGACCGAAGTATACCTGCGCGTCATAGAGGAAGTACTGGCGGCCGGCAGGACAGCCCTTGTCCTCGTTCCCGAGATAGCGCTGATCCCGCAGTCAACGGCAAGGTTCAGAAGGAGATTCGGCAGCAGCGTCGCCGTTCTGCACAGCAGGCTAACCGGCCCGCAACGTTCATCGATATGGAAAAAAGCGGCGGCAGGAGATATCAGCGTGGTGATCGGTCCGCGCTCGGCAGTCTTCGTGCCGCTGAAGGACCTGGGTATGATAATCGTCGACGAAGAGCAGGACCCCTCTTTCAAACAGGAGGAAAAACCGCACTACAGCGCCGTGGAAGTCGCAAAGTTCAGGGGGAGGAACGAAAAAACAGTCGTCGTCTTCGGTTCGGCTACGCCTTCGCTCGAGATCTACGACAGCGCCCTGAAAAATGAAACGACCAGTTTCAGCATCTCTTCCCGTCCAGCGCAGAGCAGCCTTCCTCCGGTCGAGATCGTCGATATGCGAGGACGGGCCGAGCTGATCTCGGACGAACTGCTCCAGGCGCTTGAGGGATGCGTGGGAAAGGGTGAACAGGCTATCGTCCTTCTGAACAGGCGCGGGCACGCCAACTATATCCAGTGCCGCAAGTGCGGATGGATCGACCGGTGTCCGAACTGCTCGATCTCACTCACGTACCACAGCAGCGGGCACAGGCTGATCTGTCATTACTGCGGCTATTTGAGCTCTCTGCCCGACAGGTGCCCGAGATGTGGAGATTTCAATATCATTCAGAAAGGGATCGGGACCCAGAGAGTCGAGATGGAACTTGGCAACCTTGTTCCTTCGGCGAGGATCCTCAGGATGGATCTAGATACGACGGCGGGCAAGAGAAGCCATCTCGAGATACTTGAAAAATTCGCGAAAGGTGAGGCTCAGATCCTCCTCGGCACGAGGATGGTGGCAAAAGGCCATCACTATCCCGGAGTGACCCTGGTCGGAGTGATCGCGGCCGACGCGGGATTGAATTTTCCGGATTTCAGAGCCGCCGAAAGGACCTTTCAACTCCTTTCACAGGCGGCTGGCAGGACTGGAAGAGGCAGAAAGAAGGGAAATGTCATCATACAGGCCCTCGCGCCGGAGCATTACCTCTATGATTACCTTAAGACTCATGACTTCGACGGCTTCGCGAGGAATGAACTCCTTCTCAGAAAAGAATTCAGGTATCCTCCGGTGAGCAGGCTGATCCTCTTTACGTTATCTTCCGACTCACCTGGCCCCGCGTCGGCAGCCGCCTCGCGAGCGAGGGACGCGGTCGTTTCGGCAGGTATAGTCGATGAATCGGATATACTAGGTCCGGTGCCCGCGGTCGTCGGCAGACTGAGAAGGAAGTTCCGGTTCCAGGTCCTGGTAAAGGGGACGGGAGAGAACGCCGCCAAAAAGGCGATAGTTGATATCTTCAGAAAAGAACTGGACGGAAAGAGGGAAGTCGACCTCCAGTGGAACATCGATCCGGGGAACCTGTTTTAAGCCTGTCGGCTTCCCGGCGCGGGACCCGATAATTCTTGACATGGCAAAAAGTGATTGCTAGTTTTCAACTGGTGACGGGAGAGATAGTAATACAACTAGTGTTACGGTTTTTGTCCGTATTGAAGGAGGTATCTTCGGGATGAGAAGAAATCAGGCGGTACTGGCTCTGCTGGTCTTCATGCTTCTCGGCATCTTTGCCTGCAAAAGCGTAGAGACCACCAGCGCGATGCTTCATAACCAGACCAAGAATTTCGATAAGGCGATAGAGATGGCGACCCTTGCCATCGAGAAAAAACCCGATGACGCTGAAGCATATTTTCAGCTTGGAGTTTCGTACAGCTATACCGGAAAGATGAAAATGGCGTACGATTCTTTCATGAAGGCCGCCGAGCTCGATCCGAAGAAGGAAGAGGTGGTATCTCAGAATATCGCGTCGAACTGGGCTTCGCACTACAACAGGGGACTTAACGAGCTTCAGGCTGAAAACTACGAGGGCGCTGCCAAGGAATTCGCCGAAGCGACAGAGGCGGATCCGAGGAAGGTAAAAAGCTGGTATAATCTGGCGATGGTCTATAACCATCTTTCAGCCGAAGACAGCACCTATCTGGAACCGTCTTTCGAATCGGCTGATATGCTGATGGACAGGATCACGGAAGACCATGCCGATTACGGAAAGGTGCTGGCGCTTACGGGAAGGATCATGGTCAAACGCGGTGAGGATGAGAAGGCCCTTGAGATCTTCGACAAACTCCTCCTTTTTGATCCGGCCAAGGCCGAGACGGTCGAAGGCGTCGGCAATGATTACCTGCGCAGGAACGATTATGCCGGAGCGATCAAGCTTTATGAGATGGCGATAAACGCTTACATGCGTGCAGAGACCGAGAGCGCCGACGTCTATTATAATCTTGGCGTCTGTTATCTCAAGCAGGAAGAATATATGAAAGCTGCCGATGCCTATCAGCAGGTGATAGCGATAGAACCTGAAAACAGGCATGCTCATTACAGCCTCCTTCTCGCTTATTATCAGGGGGAATTCTGGGATGAAGTGATTCTGCAGGGGCAGAAGTATACTACCGAGATAGCGCCCGACGATCCCAGCGGATGGCAGATCCTCGGGCTTACCTATAACAAGAAACAGATGAAGACGATGGCTGAAAAGGCCATGGAAAAATATCTGGAACTCACCCAACAGCAGTAGATCATCGCGAGCGGGAGGGCCGGCAGGCCCACCCGCTTCTCGCGCGTCTTTCTCGGGACTTGAAATATTCGATCTTCTATTTTTCTTGACAGGAGGGCTTTTTTCAGGTAGATTGCCAGATATATAGAAAGAGCATCTTTCTTCGTTGTTTTTTTTGATCTCCATATAATACAGCCTGGAGACGGAACCCAAAGCGGCTCTGTATAATTCCCCCTCAAGGTATCAGAGCTACATGTCGATTGAAAGATTGTGAATCCACAGATACAGATAACAATGGAGTGACTTTAGGACGATTGTTGAAACGGTGTCAACCGGTTATCAGACCGATCATTTCAAACAAATCAACGAAAGAAAGTATCGGTGGCCAGTGAGACCTTTGGCCCTTTTCATGGAAATGAACAATAAGGCAGATTAACCAGGGATTAGAAAAGGTTGGGTGCGATGGATATTGCAGAACTGAAAAGCAAGAAGATCGATGAACTGATGGAGCTGGCCGATGAACTCAATGTCGAGGGCGCCAGCAATATGAGAAAACAGGAGATTATCTTCAGTATCCTGGAGGCGCAGGCCAAGATCAACGGCCTGATCTTCAATCAGGGTGTCCTGCAGATACTTCCGGAAGGTTTTGGTTTTCTCCGTTCCCCATCGTACAATTACCTTCCCGGTCCCGATGACATATATATTTCACCATCACAGATAAAGAAGTTTTCGCTGAGGACCGGCGATACGGTATATGGTCAGATACGGCCCCCGAAAGATTCGGAAAGGTACTTCGCCCTGCTCAAGGTGGAAGCGGTAAACGATGAACCACCGGAGAAGGCCCGCCAGAAGATGTTCTTTGATAACCTCACGCCTCTTTATCCTGAGAGTATCATCCAGCTCGAACATGATCCGAAAGACCTTTCGACAAGAGTGATGACGCTTCTGACCCCTATAGGCAAGGGCCAGAGAGCTTTGATCGTCGCTCCGCCGAGAACAGGGAAGACGATCCTTCTGCAGAAGATAGCGAACGCTATCACCACCAACCATCCGGAGATAGTGTTGATAGTGCTCCTAATAGACGAGCGGCCTGAAGAAGTGACCGACATGGAAAGATCGGTCAAGGGAGAAGTCATCAGCTCCACGTTCGATGAACCGGCCGACAGGCACGTCCAGGTCTCGGACATGGTGATCGAGAAGGCAAAGAGACTCGTCGAACATGGAAAGGATGTCGTTATCCTGCTCGACAGCATAACACGGCTCGCCAGAGCGCATAATGCCGTGGTGCCTCATTCGGGGAAGATACTTTCCGGAGGTGTCGATTCAAATGCCCTTCAGCGGCCGAAGAGGTTCTTTGGAGCGGCGAGGAACACCGAGGAACAGGGCTCGCTTACAATAATTGCTACGGCACTCGTCGAGACGGGAAGCAGGATGGATGAAGTTATCTTTGAAGAGTTCAAGGGAACGGGAAACCTCGAGATAGTGCTCGACAGGAGGCTGTCAGACAAGAGGGTCTGGCCGGCCATAGATATATTCAGGTCAGGTACGAGAAAAGAGGAGCTCCTTCTCGACGAGAAGGTCATTGCCAAGGTCTATATCCTTCGGAAGTTCCTCAGCGACAAGAATTGTGTCGAGGCGATGGAATTCCTTATGGAGAAAATGTCGAGGACAAAGACAAACGCGAAATTCCTGTCATCGATGAACGCGTGAGAGGGGCGGGAGAGAAGAATATAAAAATAATAAAATGACGGAAATAGTTTGAATTATGGAAAAAATAATATTAAATTGTATCCTCTGCGCGGGAAATGAGCGCGAACAGGTCCAGATTCAGGAATCGGAGCACAGAAATGAAGAAAGATATTCACCCCAAGTACACAAATACGAAAATAAGCTGTATTTGCGGTAACGTGATCGAGACATCTTCGACGCAGGAAGATATTCACGTGGAGATATGTTCCAACTGCCACCCTTTCTTTACAGGAAAGCAGAAACTTATCGATACGGCAGGGCGCGTTGAAAGATTCCAGCGCAAATACGGCGATTATCGTAAAAAAGAAGCAAAAGAATAAAAAAGCCGGCCTTCTTCTCTCACCGGGAATCAATCGGAGAAAAAATGCCTGCAAGGGAACGATCGGAGAATCTCCATGTCGGGGGACAGGCGGTCATCGAAGGTGTAATGATGCGTTCTCCCCGTGGGCTCGCGACTGCCGTCCGCGTTCCTGATGGCAGGATAGTCATCAAAGCGGAAAATTTCATCTCCCTTACAAAAAGAAACAGGATCCTCGCCCTTCCGGTGATCCGCGGGGCCGTCATGATGATCGAAACGCTGAGCGTCGCGATAAAGGCCCTTTCTTTTTCCGCCGACCAGGCGGTAGCTGAAGATGAGAAAAAGAAGGAGGGAGGCAAATCGCTTTCGACCTTTCAGATGGTTATGGTCGTAGCCGGCGCTTTCGCTCTCGGTTTTCTCGTCTTTTTCTATATCCCCCTTCTGATAACCGAGGCGTTCGGCTTTAAAAGTGGATTTTTCTTCAATCTCGTCGATGGGATCCTGAGGCTTCTCTTTGTTTTTCTCTATATAGTGCTGATAAGCAGGTGGAAGGATATGAGAAGGGTCTTTGAATATCACGGAGCCGAGCATAAGACGATCTTCGCCTTCGAGGACGACCCTGATGTCACCTGCGAAAAGGCGGCGGCAAGGTCGAGGCTCCATCCGAGATGCAGCACGAGTTTTTTGCTAATTATTGTGATCGTCAGCGTACTGGTTTTCGTCTTTTTAGGCAGGCCCGAGAATATCGCTGACCGCCTGGTCCGCTTCTCCCTTATTCCGGTGATCGCGGGGATATCATACGAATTGCTCAAGCTTTCGGCCCGTCCCGGGATCGATCGAAAGATCGGCTTTCTTTTCTGGCCGGGATTGTTCCTTCAGAGATTCACGACGAAAGAGCCATCCGCCGATCAGATAGAGGTCGCGATAGCGGCTCTCAACGCCTGCCTTGACGACAAATTGCTGGAAAGAAACGGTATTATTAATTAAAGTACGCGAACGGGCAGTACTTGCCGCCAGTCCGGAAGATTTCCTGTCCGGGCGGGGAAGGCGAAAGGACCATTTGTGGAAAATATCAAACGATACAAGAATATTCTCGATCGGTATGATAGCCTGGGTGACGAGCTGTCAAAACCGGAGAATATAAAAAACCAGGCTCTCTACAGAAAACTCGGCAAGGAGAGAAGCGACCTCGAAGAGGCGGTCGGAGCGATCAGGAAATATATGAAGCTTGCCGGGAGGCTTGATGAGGCGAGAGAAGTGGTCGCCGGGTCACAGGATGAGGAATTCATCGAACTGGCGAGAGCGGAGATAGAAGAGGTGGAAGACGAGTTTTATCAGCTCGAAGAAGATATCAAGCTGTTGCTTATCCCCAGGGACCCGGATGATTCGCGCAACACCGTCATAGAGATAAGGGCTGGCACCGGCGGGGATGAGGCGGCTCTTTTCGCCCATGATCTTTCAAGAATGTACAGGCTTTTTGCCGAGAACCAGAGATGGAAAGTCGATATACTGAGCAGCAGCCCGACCGAGATGGGGGGATTCAAGGAGATCATATTCCTCGTGGCTGGAGATAACGCTTACGGCAAGCTCAAATTCGAAAGTGGAGTGCACAGGGTCCAGAGAGTCCCCGTTACAGAATCGGGGGGAAGGATCCATACGTCTGCCGTTTCGGTTGCCGTACTGCCCGAAGCGGAAGAGGTCGATGTCGAGGTCGAGGCGAAGGACCTGAAGGTCGATGTCTACAGATCGAGCGGACCTGGGGGGCAGAGCGTAAACACGACCGACTCCGCCGTCAGGATCACCCATATTCCTACCGGTATGGTTGTCACCTGCCAGGATGAGAAATCGCAGCACAAGAATAAGGCCAAGGCGATGAAGGTCCTTCTTTCAAGGCTGCTTGAAAAATACAGAAGCGAACAGGCGGACGAGATCGCCCAGGCGAGAAAAGGGATGGTAGGCTCCGGCGACAGATCGGCGAAGATCAGGACGTACAATTATCCCCAGGGCCGGGTAAGCGACCACAGGATTGGGTTTACCTCGCATAATCTTGGAGGGATCCTTGACGGGGAGCTTGATGAATTGATCTCTGAACTCGCTCTTGCCGAGCGCGAAAATCTTCTCGCTCTCGAGATGAAAAAGGAAAAGGGAAAGGCCACAAGCAGTTAGATGCCCCGAAGGAACCTTGCACGTAGTCGATCCGCGCGGGGCAGGCTTGCAGGAAGAGGCAGGGTGTTGACAGAATGGCAAAGCCGCCGACAGTCCTCGACGCAGTCAGGCTCTCCGAAGAGTATCTTGGCCGCTATGGCGTGGATTCGCCGAGATTGAGCGCCGAACACCTCCTCGCAAGGGCGATGAACTGTTCCCGGCTCGATCTCTATCTGCGTTTCGAGGAAGAGCTAGCGGACGAGACGGTGCGTTCATACAGGGAATATCTGAAAAAAAGAGCTTCTCACTATCCCCTTCAATATATCCTCGGCCAGGTGGAGTTTTTTTCGCTTCCCTTCGCCGTCAGGGAAGGAGTCTTTATTCCCAGGCCTGAAACGGAACTTCTTGTGGAATGGATCGAACAGTCTTTTTCCGGGAGGGGGGAAGTAAGGTTTCTTGAGCTTGGGGCCGGTAGCGGCGTGATTTCCGGCACACTGGCAAAACGAAACGATAGCTGGAGCGGCATCGCGTTCGATCTCTCGGAAAAGGCGGCAAGGCTCGCTTCGGACAATTTTCAGGCGCTTGGAGTGTCAGACCGCGTCTCGCTCTTTGTCGGATCGATGTTCGATGCCGTCAGGGGAAAAGAACTTTTTGATCTTCTCGTCTCGAATCCTCCATATATTCCCGCGGCAGCGATAGAAGGCCTGCAGAAAGAAGTCTCGGTCCATGAGAACAGGCTGGCTCTTGACGGAGGCAAGGATGGACTTCTTTTCTACCCGGAACTGGCCGACGCGGGGATGGCCCTGCTCCGGCCTGGAGGGATGATAGCTGTCGAATCGGGTGATGGACAGGCGGCGATGATAAGGAGTATCTTCGAAGCAAGAGGGTATGAGAGAATAGAAATGAGATCGGACTATAACGGTTTGGAACGGATGAGCATCGCTTTCAGGCCCGGCTGAGGTTAAGGAGGACCTTGTTATGGACAGTTTCGCTATAAAGGGCCCGTGCCGCCTTGAGGGAAGCGTAAGAATAAGCGGAGCGAAAAACGCCATGTTGCCTCTTATGGCGGCGACTATATATACGGGCGGAAAATGCAGGCTTGAGAACGTTCCTGACCTACGCGACACGAGAACAATGATAGAACTTCTCAAGGTCCTCGGGATACCGGCAGTCCTGAAGGAAGGGGTTCTTGATGTCGATGCTTCCTCTCCCTCGGGTTTCGAGGCGCCGTACGATCTGGTCCGGACGATGAGAGCCTCGATCTACGCTCTCGGTCCTCTTGTCGCCCGTTTCGGAAAAGCCCGCGTCTCTCTCCCTGGCGGATGCGCGTGGGGGCCAAGGCCGATAAACCTTCACCTGCAGGGCCTCCAGTCGCTGGGAGCGAATATCACGATAAATCATGGATACATAGAGGCTACGGCGGAAAGACTCCGGGGCGCCGAGATATTTCTGACGATACCGAGTGTCGGGGCGACGGTGAATCTCATGCTTGCCGCGGCGCTTGCCGAAGGAAAGACGATAATCGAAAATGCCGCCCGGGAGCCGGAGATCGCTACCCTGGCCAAAGCGCTCAATGGAGCCGGCGCGATGATCGAGGGTGAAGGGACCTCCAGAATAGTGATAGAGGGCGTCTCTCGCGTCGAGCCATTCACCCACAGGGTCATCCCTGACAGGATCGAAGCGGGAACGTATGCGGCGGCGGCGGTCCTGACGGGAGGAAAAGTCGAGATCAACGATTGCGATCCGGATCACATGCACGCCGTGATCGACAAGTTACGATCCTGCGGCGCGAAGATCGACGTCTCCGATCGAACGATAGTCGTCGATGGTCCTGACAGAATAAAGCCGGTCGATATAGAGACCGGATTCTACCCGTCATTTCCGACCGATATGCAGGCGCAGATGATGGCTGTCATGGCTGTCGCTGAAGGGGCGAGCACTTTCGTTGAACATGTCTATACGGACAGGTTTACCCATGTCCCCGAGTTGAAGCGTCTCGGGGCGAAGATCAGCCTCGATGGAAGCGTGGCGGTGGTGAACGGCGTGGAAAAACTCGAGGGAGCTCCCGTAATGGCTACTGATATCAGGGCGAGTTCAGCCCTGATACTTGCCGCTCTGGTCGCCGAAGGAGATACGAAGATCCTGAGGATATACCACATCGACCGCGGATATGAACGAGTCGAGGAAAAATTCCGGAATCTCGGGGCCGAGATCGTTCGCGTCTCCGGGTAGAATGATGCGGAAGGAAGTCTTCTCTTGCGGAACGTCATCATAGGCACGGCTGGTCATGTCGATCATGGAAAGACAGAGATAGTAAGGGCTCTTACGGGACGAAATACCGATCGCCTCGAGGAGGAGAAGAAAAGAGGCATCTCGATCGTCCTCGGATTCGCTCCCCTTGATCTCGGAGAAGGGATAAGGGCCGGTATAGTCGATGTGCCAGGTCATGAGAGATTCGTTAAAAATATGGTCTCCGGGGCTGTCGGAGTCGATCTGGCGCTGATCGTCGTGGCGGCGGACGAGGGAGTGATGCCCCAGACGATCGAACATTTTGAGGTGCTGAGACTTCTCGGCGTAGAGGCGGGAGTCATAGCGATCACGAAAGCCGATATCGCCGATCCGGAGATAATGGAGATTGTCGAAAGCGACGTGAGGGAGCTTTTGAAAGGGACCCCCTTGGAGGATTCTCAAATCATAAGGACGTCGTCGGTGACCGGCGAAGGGATCGCCGGCTTGAAAAAGCTCCTACTCGAAAAATCGCTCGAAGTAGTCGTCAGACCGGGCGGAGATTATTTCAGGATGCCGGTCGACAGGGTATTTACCAGGCCGGGGATCGGGACTATCGTTACCGGGACGACGTGGCGAGGTGAAGTGGGTAAGGGAGACGAGCTTGTAATAGAACCGGGGGCGAAAAAGGTAAGGGTCAGGGATGTCCATAATTTTGAAGAAGTCCTTGGCCGGGCCGGCGCTGGAACTCGGACGGCACTCGCCCTGCATGGAGTGAAGACAGGTGAAGTCGATACTGGCGACCAGATCTTCTCTCCCGGCATAGCGGTCAATTCCGGCATGATCGACGCCCATATCGAGATAAGCAGGATAAAGGGTTCGCGGCTTCAGAACAGGCAGCGGGTCAGATTTCATCACGCGGCGGGAGAGATACTCGCCAGGGTGATCCTTCTGGACAGGGAGGAGCTCGGCGCCGGGGAAGAGGGACTGGTGCAACTCCGCCTGGAGAGGCCGACAGTCGCCATAGGAGCGGACAGGTTCGTCCTTAGAAGATATTCCCCCATGCGCATACTTGCCGGCGGCAGGATCCTCGATCCGGTCGCCCCCAAGGCGAAACGTTTCCAGGAAGGGCATATCACCTTTCTCAACGCTCTGTCGGGAGGGTCTCCACATGATCTTGTGATGGCTGTCGTTGAAAGATCCGACGGGGAAGGGGTGGCGGCCGGCGAGCTGGGGATCTTCGGGCTTTCGGATGAGGCAGTTGGTGTCACGGTGGCCTCTCTGATTGCTGGTGGCGGGATAATATCCGTTCAGGACAGGCTGATCTCTGCCGGCGTCGTAAGAAAAGCGAAAGAAAGGCTTCTCGATCTCCTCGACCTTCATAACGCGGAAAACCCGCTTGTCTGGGGTGTCGACCGGGAGCAGGCGAGAAAAGAGGCCGGATTCGGAAAAGGACCACTCTTCGAATATATACTCAGGGAAAGCGGTGACGAAGGGGTGATTTTCTTCAGGGGTGGAAGGATCAGGACGGGAAGCGATCTGATAGAACTCACCGGTGAGGACACTGAAATGCTTGGACGGCTTTTCTCGTCGATAGAGAAGGCGCGGCTGAGGTTCCCTTCTGCGGCCGATCTTCTTCCACTCGCCGGTGACCGGATCGTACTTGAAAGATATATGCATATACTCCAGGAAGAGGGTAAGGTAATTAAACTTGGCGGAGACAGGTTCGTCAGCAGGGCGGTGGTAGGCGATCTTCTCGGGCGGCTTGATTCGATATTCGAAAAGAACGAATCCCTCTCGATCGGTGATTTCAAGGAATTTTTCGACCTGTCAAGAAAATATGCCGTTCCACTTCTGGAGTATCTTGACAATGAAGGGATAACGGTAAGGAAAGGCGACTCCAGGGTGGCAGGCCCGAGACTCGGCCAGGAGAAACGGTAAAGGAGCTGACCATGCCAGAGAATGGGCTGCGCTCGCCCGGTATAAAAAGAAGAAAGACGAGAAAGGTGTTTTACGGCGGAGTAGCCGTAGGCGGCGGCGCGCCCGTGTCGGTACAGTCGATGTGTTCGGTACCGGTGACCTCGTTTGATCCGGTAGTTGAACAGATCGGAAAACTTGCCAGGGTGGGGTGCGAGATCGTCAGGGTGGCGGTCAGGGATGCCGTAGACGCTGAGCTTCTAAGCGATCTCTGCGAGGTGTCGCCGATACCGGTAGTCGCCGATATCCATTTTGATCATAAGCTGGCGGTTATGGCTGCCGGTACGGGCATTGCCGGACTGAGAATAAATCCGGGCAATATAGGTTCCTGGCAGAAGGTTGGGGAAGTCCTCGATGCTGCCGCCGGTGCGTCGCTGGTCGTGCGGATCGGAGTCAACGCGGGGTCACTGGAAAAAAAATATCGTTCCCTCTATGTCAAGGATCCGGCAAAAGCTCTATGCGAGAGCGCGCTTGACAGCGCGCGGTTCCTCGAAAAGGAAGGCTTCGCAGATGCCGTCTTCAGCCTGAAATCATCAGACCCGGCTATCACGGTAGAGGCTAACGGGCTCTTCGCCGCGGAAAATGATTATCCCCTGCATATCGGGGTCACGGAGGCCGGTCCTAAACTGACCGGAACAGCTCGTTCGGTCGTTGCCCTGACGCAGCTGCTGATCAGTGGTATCGGAGACACGGTCAGGATATCCTTATCCGGAGACCCGGTCGATGAAGTGGTCGTTACCTATGCGATGCTCTCTTCTCTCGGGCTCAGGAGTGACGTGCCGACGATCATATCCTGTCCGACATGCGGCCGATGTCATATTGATGTGGCGATGATCGCCGAATCGCTTCAGAAAGCTATGCCTGGAAAAGCGCGAGGCCTGAAAGTCGCTGTCATGGGGTGTGAAGTGAACGGTCCGGGGGAAGCGAAGGAAGCTGATATCGGAATAGCGGGAACCGGGAAAGGAGCTGTCCTTTTCCGCGATGGAAAGGTCTATAAAAGACTTGAAACCGGTTTTCTTGAGGAACTGCTGGCTGAGATAGAAAAAATTATAGTCGAAAAAAAGAAGATAAAATAAATTGTGATATGAAGTAAATATTTGTAGAAATATTTCATAAAATATGCTATATTGGCACCGATCTGGGAAGATCTGTGGATATCATCGATGTGCTGAAAACACCGAGA
The DNA here is from genome assembly GCA_016932415.1 of Candidatus Krumholzibacteriota bacterium. Lineage (NCBI taxonomy): Bacteria > Candidatus Krumholzibacteriota > Candidatus Krumholzibacteriota bacterium. The sequence goes on along the minus strand of JAFGCX010000011.1, from coordinate 20,323 downwards.
AGGTGGAGATGCAGTTTTACTTTAAAACCGGAGAGGGGAGGTCGTTGATGAGGATGATGACGAAGGTATTCCTGCTGGCAGTTTCGGTGTTGGTCCTCGCGTCAGTTCCTGTCAGGGCAGATGGAGCGCTTGGCATCGCCGTTGACAAGACGGTCAGCTCGGATGTGAGAGTCCTCGTTTTTGAAGGGACGACCTACAAGATCTTTACTATCTCCAATTATCTGATCACGTTCGAGAGAGTGGATAATACTCATCACAGGATCTACATCGATCCGATCGACGAGACGCTTCCCTGCTATGATATTTATATCCAGTGGGGATTCTTTTTGCCAGTACGTCTTGATATCGGTTCCGGAGGGACAAACAGCTATCTGCTCGGCACCGAGACGGGGTATGCGGAAAAGTAAGTGGTAAAGATTTTAACCTGGGGTTAAAATTCAGTACTTGCGTATTTTCAAATGACGATCAGGGTAGATTAAGCTTAAAAATCGGCCAATATAACTTTATTGTTATCAACAAGATATAAAAACACGGCGCTGGCCGTGGTTTTTTTTGTGGTACGACTTTTGCGTTAGAGACATATGCCTGCAGTAACAGGAAGATGTGAGGCAGAGTGGATAGTTTCGGGGTCGGCTGGCATGAGGTCCCGTGGGGGGCCTGGTCCGAAACCGGGATTATCAGAAAAAAGGGGATACCTTAAATGGTGTCCCCTTTTCGTTCTGTCCACGGGGGAAGGATTCCCTGCCTGGATTTCCGGTGTTACGATTTTCCACCGATATCCTTCTTGGCCTTTTCAGGTGGCCTGACGGGGGATACGAATATTGTGCGTTCTCTCGAGCATATCGCGCTGCCCGGTCTGGATTTCCTCGGTTTGCGGACATACCTTTTCTCGGTATAAATTACCGCGACGGTCGCGGAATTTCTCGCCTTGCTGAACCACGCGGCGATCTCGGCAGCCTTCTCAATGAACTCTCCCGGCGTCGAAAAAGTCGATCTTCTCAGAACTACATGCGATCCGGGAGAACCCTGCGCGTGGAACCAGAGGTCGTTCGGTGACGCATAGCGGTGAGTAAGATAATCGTTTTCCCTGTCGTTTCTGCCGACAAGGACGATGTGGTCCCGGTCGAGTATATATTTTCTGAACCGCTCCACTTCGCCGGGATCTTTCGATCTGTCTCTGCCCGGGCTTTTTTCAGGAAGAAAGGCGAGCAGTTCTTCCATTTCCGTCGTCGCCGAGATCTTTTCAAACATTTCCAGTTTTTTCCCCAGTTCCTTCTCGGTGGAAATGCGGTGGTTGCGTATAACAAGCCTTCCCTTTTCTCCCTTTTTCGCCTTCCTGTAATATTTTTTTATATTCTGATCGGGGCTCAACGCCGGATCGAGAGGTACGGTGATCGTCTTTTCGCCGGAAAAATCGCGCAATTCTATCTCTTTCATTCCCGGTCTTAAAAGATGCCTGAAAGTCGAGAGCAGATTGCCGAAAAGCCTCATCTCGCCGGCCATGTCGGCCCTGGCGAGATCGTCCGAGAGGTTTTCAAACAGTTTTCTCGATTTGTTAATGTCTCTTCTGACTATAGAGAGGATACGGTTTCGGTATTTTTCCGTGAATAGAGGGATGATTTTTTCCGTGGCGATCGCCTCGAGTCCCGCCATGAAGCCGGAAGGTCCTTCCGGTCTGGAGGGCGCAGGGATCGGTACGGGATAGAGGAGAGACTGGCCAACATCACCGATTTCAGGAAGGTCGTATATATTCCAGATGAAAGAAGATGATGAAAGCCTTTCGGATATTATTTCGAGATCGTGCCATACGCGAAGAAGCGCACCGTCATTTTTCCTGACAAGGATAGATGAGAGTACCGGGTCCATCCCCGATATCATCCTGACGAGGAGATCGGCAAGATCTGATTCCCCGGATTTCTGCTTCCTTGTCCGTGCACCGTTTTCCTTTTTCGCCGTCCGCACCGCCTGGGAGAGGATATCCTCAGGACATGCGCCCGGCAGCGAGAGAAGGTCCCAGCGCTTCGAAGGTGGGGATTCATAGGGGCTCTCCGGCGCTCGTGACCCGGTGGCTCCGATCGATCCAAGCAGCTTCTTTTCGGGAAGCTCGAAAAGAGAAAGGGCTTTTACCGCTGGAGCCATGTCGATCCTCAGGGAATATTCCTTTTCTTTCCCCCAGCTGTCTTTTGACTGGAGGCTGACAAGTATGATCCGGTCAAGTCCGACAGGCCTGATCGCTGAGATCACCGCCCCTTCGATCGTCTCGAAAGCCTGCCTTGACCGGCTCTTTGGAAAGATGCGGTTTTTCCCCGGGATCAGTTCGGCTTCTCTTGAAGCGAAGATGAGATGAAGAAAGGGTATCTCCTTGTCTTCAATTCCAATAGTGAGGCCGTAATCGAATGAGTCGACGCCTGTTATCTTTCTGCCAATCAGGGCGCGGCCGAGTTCCTTTCCAAGGGCGTATGCGGTAAGGCTGTTCATCGCCTGCATCATAAGAACTGGCGGGAACCATGTCAATCGCAATGGACGGAAAGCCTCTTTGACAATCGCGGCGAATGCTATTAAGATGTGACTGCGCCAGGTCAGGGAGTCTGTTTGAATCAGAGGAGTAATCAATGATCGCCAGCATGACAGGTTACGGAAAAGGATCGGCTTTGCTCGGAAGTGGAGAGATCACCGTTGAAATACGGACAGTTAATCACAGGTTCATTGATTTTTCGATAAGGATGCCGAGACTGCTCGGCGGTTTTGAGAATATTGTCGAAAAAACGGTACGGGGGAAAATAAACCGCGGGCATGTATACGTCACCGTTGTCTTTGACAAGAATTTCGAATCAGAATATACCAACGTCAATACGAAGCTGTTGAAAAGGGCCTACAGGGAACTTTCCGCGTTTGCCAGAAAGGAGAAGATACCCGGAGAGGTCGATATAAACACTCTTCTTTCGCTGCCCGAGCTATTTATCAATAATGTGGAATCGATTCCCGACAGGACCCTCAAGGCGGCGGTGGAGAAAGCTCTGGAGCAGGCATTGTCCAAATGTGTCAGGATGAGAAGAAGAGAGGCCGTGGACCTGGTAAAAGATATCAGAGCCAGGCTTGCCAGGATCGAAAAAATATCAGCGAGGATAGAAAAAAGCGCCCCTTCAGCTCAGAAGCGCTCGCTGGCGAGAGTCAAAAAAAGAATAGAACAGATGATCGGGGAAAACAAGCTCGACAGGAGCAGGTGGGAGGCGGAAGCTGCTCTTATGGTCGATCGTTCTGATTTCTCCGAGGAACTCGTCAGGTTGAAAAGCCATCTCGGACAGTTCGATAAACACCTGAAAAATGGTGGAGAAGTCTCGAAAAAACTCACATTCCTTCTTCAGGAGATCCATCGCGAAGTGACGACGATGGGAAACAAGGCGACAGATTCGGCGATTATCCGTGATTGTCTTTCGATCAAGGAAAGTGTCGAAAAGATCCGCGAACAGGTACAGAATCTGGAATAGGTTTATCAGGGGAGAGGGATTATGTTTCGTCCCGCCCGGACGTGTCATGGAGGTCTGAGAATCGATGTTACTAAATATAGGATTCGGTAATGTCGTCGCTGAGGAGAAGGTCGTCGCCGTGGTAAATTCAGATTCCGCTCCGATGCGGCGTTACAGGGAGGAAGCCAGACAGTCGGGGATGCTGGTCGACGCCACGCAGGGAAGAAAGACAAGGAGCGTAATAGTGACTGTTTCCGGGCATATCATTCTTTCAGCGATTGCCGTCGAAACGATCGGCCAGAGGTGGAAGGAGAAAGAGGCCGAAGACGGAGGTGAAACAAAATAGAGACAGCTACACCGATGATCATCGTAGTCTCCGGCCCGTCAGGCGCTGGGAAATCGACTGTGGTAAAAGCCTTTCTTGAGTCCTCGGCGTCGATCGTCCCTTCGGTCTCTCTGACGACCCGGGAACCGAGGAAAGGCGAAGTAGAAGGAATAGATTATTTCTTCGTCTCCGAAGAGGAGTTTGACTTGAAACGCAAGGCGGGAGAACTCCTTGAGTGGGCCGAGGTACATGGGAATCTCTACGGTACCCTTTCGTCGTTCGTCGATATGGAGCTCGCGAGAGGACACGATCTGCTCCTTGAGATCGATGTCCAGGGCGGATTGAACGTCAAGGGGAAGAGGCCTGAAGCTTTGATGATCTTCCTGTTGCCTCCGTCAATGGAAGAACTCGAGAAAAGACTGAGGGGCAGGGATACTGACAGTGAGGAAGTGATTGTCAAGAGGCTCGCTAACGCCAGAAAAGAGATCGGGTTTGCCGGCAGGTACGATTTCAGCGTGATAAACGACGCTGTCAGCCGGTCGGTCGAGGAGATCCGTGCCATAATCGAATCGGCTCGGCAGAGGCGATCCGGCCGCGATCAAATTAGTTGATAATCCTGATGAATTATATTAATAATATATATTCCGGCTGCAATGGGATCTTTTCGAAAGAACGATGCGAAGCCCGGGTCTAAAGGGATGGATATTGCTGGCGGTGAATCGCTGCCGGCCGGTCAAGATCAAACTTATTTCAAGGGGTGGATATGAGGGTCAATAATATAGAGGATATCGTAAAGATGATTGATAACAGATATGAAGCAGTACGGGTCCTTGCGAAGGAAGCTCGAAGGGTAAATGACGAGATAAAATTCTCCGAGGAAGAAATCGAGGAAAAACCAACGACCATAGCCATTAACCGTCTTATTGAAGGGAAAGTGAAATTCGGTTATGAAGAGCCGGAGGAGGAGCAATAAGAACGAGGAGCGGCTAGGCGGAAAGAATATCCTCCTTGTAGTCACAGGCGGGATCTCCGCGTATAAATCGGCTTTCCTGGTCCGGCTTCTCAGGCGCGCCGGAGCGGAAGTCAAAGTCCTGATGAGCGGCGCGGCGACAAAGTTCGTCACTCCCCTGACCTTCGAAGTCCTTTCAGGAAATCCTGTTCCGGAAGAGCTCTTCGCGCGAAGGGACACCCCCTCTGTAGAACATGTAGAGCTTGCCGCCTGGGCCGACCTGATACTGGCAGCTCCGGCTACCGCTGATTTCATAGCAAAACTGTCCTGCGGCCTTGCCGACGACCTGCCAAGCGCTGTCCTGTGCGCGGCGAGGGGAAATACGACAGAAATACTTATCGCTCCGGCGATGAATGATGGAATGTGGCGCAATCCGGCGGTCCAGAGGAATATCGCCGCTCTTAAAGGGGACGGGATCTTTGTTATCGATCCGGCAGAGGGTGATCTCGCCTGCGGTACATCCGGCAGGGGAAGGATGGCTGAACCAGAAGATATCCTCCTGGCGCTGGATTCGGCTTTAGCCCCGCGGCTTCTCGAAGGGGTCAGGGCTGTAGTGACGGCGGGCAGGACGGAGGAAGAGCTCGATCCGGTAAGGTATATTTCGAACCGGTCGACCGGAAAGATGGGATTCGCCATAGCGAAAAGGCTTAAAAGACTTGGCGCCCAAGTCACCCTTATTCACGGGGTTGTCGATATCGATCCTCCGGCGGTCGAAAGAACGAAGAAAGTGACTACAGCCGCTGAGATGAAAAGGTCGGTTCTCAGGGCCTTACCGGGGTGCGACCTCCTTGTAATGGCGGCCGCTGTCGCTGATTACACGCCTATGCGCAAGGCGAAAGAGAAGATAAAGAAGACTGCCGGCGGGATGAGTATTGAACTGAAGAAGACCGATGATATCCTGAAGGCGGTCAGGGGAAAAAAGAAAAAAGGGCAGGTAGTTGTCGGGTTCGCTCTCGAAACGGGAGATGGAGAGGCCAACGCGATTAAAAAGATAAAAGAGAAGGGATGCGATTACCTTGTCCTCAACATGGCAGGTAACGATACAGGGTTCGCCTCGGACACGAACCAGATATTTCTTTTCAGGGGGACCGAAAAGATCGAGGCTACTCAGGTGATATCGAAGAAAGAAGCCGCGGCCCTGATCGTGGAGAGGCTCGTCGAGGATGGAAGAATAAGGAAAGCTGGTGGATGAAAGAGCAGGCCTACGATATAAATGTCTCCCTGAAAAGATATTTCGGGAGATTAACCGATAGAGGACGTGTTGTTCTTCACAGGTTTGAGAGGTGTGGCTTCCACGCCGGGGAAGAGATCATTATCAGGACATCACCGGAAACGGCTGGTCCGGTAGCGTCCGGTCCGGCGGGCGGGGAAAAGATGAATGGCATCGACAGGGTGACTGAAACTGCGGCAGGGTCGCTTTTCCCCTCCTCCGGCGCTGTTCCGGGCGCCGGCGGCGGGAGCATTGATCTCGATTCTCTTGAGAAGACCGTTTCCCGGTGTACCCGTTGCGACCTGCATAAGACGAGGACAAAAACGGTGTTCGGCGCGGGAAACAACTCTTCGGCTATCGTCTTTGTGGGGGAAGCTCCGGGCAGGGATGAAGACCTCAGCGGAATACCGTTTATCGGCCGGGCGGGAAAACTTCTCGACAAGATCATAGAATCGATAGGACTGAGCCGGGATGACGTATACATCGCGAATATACTCAAGTGTCGTCCTCCGTCGAACCGTGATCCCAACGAGGACGAAGTCGCCGCCTGTGAAGGGTATCTCGCCGAGCAGCTGAAAATAATCGACCCTGTCCTGATTTGCGCACTCGGCCGGGTCGCTGCGCAGAACCTTCTCAAGACGAAAGATACATTGAAAAGACTCAGGGAGAGTACGCATCGTTATAATGGGATAAAAGTCGTTGTCACGTATCACCCCGCCGCGCTTTTAAGGAATCCGAACTTCAAAAGGCCGACCTGGGAGGATATGAAACTTCTTCGGCGCCTCTACGATGAGTCGGTTGCCGGAAGGCGGCCGTAAAGAGATCTCCCACGATGGAGAAGAGTGTCGAAAGGATGTAATGATAGAGAATCAGGATATCGACAGATCGACCACGCTGATAGAGAAGATGCCCCCTCAGGCTATCGAGGCTGAGCGAGCCGTACTTGGCGGGATGCTTCTTGAAGCGGAGGCGGCGACCAGGGCGATCGAGATCGTTATACCGGAAGCTTTTTACCGCCCGTCCCATTCGCGGATCTTCAGGGCGATGATCTCTCTTTTCACCAGGCATGAACCGATAGATATAATGACTCTGTCGGAAGAGCTTAGAAAAGCCGGGGATCTCGAGACTGCTGGCGGGATCGCCGCACTGACGGAACTTGTCGATTCGGTCCCTACTGCGGCGAATATCGAATATTACTCCAGGATCGTAATGGAAAAATATATCCTCAGGCAGCTTATTCACGCCTCGTCGGAGATAGTGGGAGAGTGCTACAGGGCGGAAACGACAGCCGGCGCGATCCTCGACGAAGCTGAACAGAAGATATTCAGGGTCAGCGAATCACGCGTAAGCCAGGGATTCCTCCATATAAAAGATGTCCTTAAGGAACGGTTCGAGGAGATACAGAGGATTCATGAAACGAGAGAATCGACGACCGGCATATCAACTGGTTTCATCGACCTGGACAAATATACCGCGGGGCTCCATCCGAGCGATATGGTCATCGTTGCCGGCAGGCCGTCGATGGGAAAAACCAGTTTCGCCCTGAACATAGCTCAGCATATCGGGCTGGAAGAGAAGAAACCTGTGGCGATCTTCAGTCTCGAGATGTCCAAGGAACTCCTTGTTCAGAGACTTCTCTGCGCCGAGGCGCAGGTCGACGCCCAGAAGGTAAGGCGCGGGTTCACCTCGGCCAAGGATATTGAAAGGCTGACAAATGCAGCGGGGCTGCTTTCTGAAGCTCAGATATTCATTGATGACACCCCGGCGATAACGACTCTCGATATCAGGGCCCGGGCGAGAAGGTTGAAAGCGGAACACAATCTTTCGCTCGTCGTGATTGACTATCTGCAGCTTGCCAGGGCAAGCGAGAGGACTGACAACAGGCAACAGGAGATATCGGCGATATCGCGTTCGATGAAAGCTCTGGCAAAAGAACTTTCGATTCCCGTCATTGCCCTTTCACAGCTGTCGAGGGCTGTCGAATCCCGCGGAGGCGACAAGAGGCCGATGCTCTCCGATCTCAGGGAATCGGGCGCGATCGAACAGGATGCCGATCTGGTACTCTTTCTTTACAGGCCCGAATTTTACGATCCGGGCGATCCCGAAAAAGAGGGCAGGGCTGAGCTTATTATCGGCAAACAGCGAAATGGACCTACCGGGACGGTCCACCTGTATTTTGAAAAACAGTACACGCGGTTCCGCTCGATGGCGAATGTCGATTCGGCCGGTCCGGAAGAAGTATTCTGAGATCAGCCGGAAAAAGCAGACTGGACCGCTGTTTCTTACGACCGTGATGAAGCGCTGGAGGTTTAATTGGGTTTCTTTGCCTGGATAGGCAGATCCTTTCTGGTAATAATGGAGGAGATCGGAGGGATCTTTATCCTCCTTTGCAGGATCGTCAGGGTCTCTCCGGGGGCCTTCAAAAATTTCAGGAACATAGTCTTTCAGATGGAGCGGATAGGGCTCGGTTCCATTCCGCTCGTTCTCGTGACGTCTCTGTTTGTAGGCGCTGTCACTGCTATACAGGCGGCGTATCAGTTTCAGGGTTTCGTTCCGATGAGGTATATAGGCGCCGTTGTCGGCAAATCAGTGACTCTCGAACTCGGGCCGGTTCTTACGGCGCTTGTTGTGGGAGGAAGGGTAAGCGCGGCGATAGCTGCCGAACTCGGGACAATGAAGGTGACCGAGCAGATAGACGCGATGGAGATGATAGCTATCGATCCGGTAGACTATCTTGTCCTCCCAAGGATCATCGCGGCTACCCTGATGCTGCCCGTCCTTACTGTTTTTTCCGATCTTCTGGCGATACTCGGCGGGATGGTCGTATCAAAGATTTCGATGGGCGTAAGCTTCAATGTCTTTCAGAACGGGTTGAGGCTTCTTTTCGAGAGGCAGGATCTTGTCGGAGGTCTTATAAAGACTTTCTTTTTCGGATTTATAATAGCGTTCATGGGATGCTATCACGGATTTTCCACCAGGGGTGGAGCGGAGGGCGTGGGTATAGCGACGATGAAAGCGGTCGTATCTTCATGCCTTCTTATTCTCATAGCGAATTATCTTCTCGCCTCGCTTATTTTCCGGGTGATTTTCGCGCCGGAATAATCTCCGGCGAAGGGAATGATCGATATCTGCAGGGAAGCGATAATAAGTATAAGGGGAGTATCAAAGGTCTTTGCCGGTGAGGCGGTGCTCGACAGCCTTGATCTCGACATCGAACGCGGGGAGACGCTCGTCGTTATCGGTAGAAGCGGCTGCGGCAAGAGTGTTCTGCTGAAACACCTGACCGGGCTCCTGAAACCCGACAAGGGGGAGATATTTTTCAAAGACGAAGATATAACACGATTTAGCAGGAGAAAACTGTTTGAAATGCGTATGCACTTTGGTATGCTTTTTCAGGCATCGGCCCTTTTCGACTCGATGAGTGTCGGGGATAATGTCGCCTTGCCCCTGATCAGGCATTCGGGGAAAGAGGATGGAGAGATCCGGGATATCGTGCTTGAGAAGCTTCGCCTGGTAGGCCTTGAGGATGTGTACGACAAGTTTCCCGCAGAGCTCAGCGGAGGGATGAAGAAGAGAGTCGGCCTTGCCAGGGCGGTAGTAATGGATCCCGAGGTCGTCCTTTATGACGAACCCACCACCGGGCTCGACCCGATAATGGCGGATGTCATCAATGAGCTTATACGAGACCTTCAGAGGGAACTGAATATAACATCTGTCGTCGTCACTCATGACATCGGCAGCGCCTACAAGATAGCTGATCACATGGCAATGCTTTACAATGGAAAGATCATATTCGAGGGTTCGCCGGATGAGACCAGGGAGACTGGTAACGAGATAGTCAGGCAGTTTATAGAAGGCAGGGCCGTGGGTCCTATCAAGGCAGTCTGAGGAGCACACTACCACAGGGAAATGGTGATGGATTACAAGACGCTGGAGATTCGTGTAGGATTGACTATTTTTATCGCTGTCCTTGTCTTTACGATAGGATTGATGTGGTTTGAAGGGTTTGATGTCGGGCGAAAGACTTACGTGCTTCACGCGGTCTTTCCGATGGTAGGGGGGATCGATCCCGGGGATGCGGTAAATGTCAACGGAGTGGAGCAGGGTGAGGTCAAGCAGGTCGACCTGCGGGAAAAAGATGTAATAATCACAATGGCGATAGATGTCAGGGCGAGGATCCCGGAAGATTCCCGTGTCGTTCTCCAGACAAGGGGGATCATGGGAGAGAGGATCGTCTCGATCATTCTCGGCGATTCTCAGGATATTCTTCAGCCGGGATCGATCCTTACCGGCGTCTATGATCCCGGGATCTCGGAAGCCCTTGCCTCGATGGGAAAGGTGATCGATGATCTCTCCAAACTGGCGGCCGACATGGACAGGATCACGAGGATGCTGACAGAGGGAGGAAAACTCTCTACCGTGATCGAAAACCTCGCTTCGATAACGACAGACCTCAGAGATGGTATTAAGAAGAATTCGGAGACGATCGACAAAGGATTTAACTCATTCAGCCGATCGGCTGAAAGGATCGATTCGATCCTTGAACGTAATTCCGCGGAGATAGACAGCCTCTTTTCCCGTCTTGAATACGCCAGCCAGGATCTTCCCGGCCTGCTTGAAAAGATGAATCTCGTTACCATCGCCCTTATCGATGTGATGGAAAGATTGAGGGCCGATGATAACACCTTCGGCACTCTTCTCAACGACCGGGAACTGTTGGATAAACTTGAAAAAGCGGTCGATGGGATCTCCGAACTCGTCGCTGATGTAAAGAAGAATCCGAAGAAATATCTTACCGTGGAGATATTCTGAGATAATCGCGACGAGCGCATTCATCATTATGAAAGAGGGATATTTTGGCATCTGAAGAGAAAATAATATGCCTCGTTGCCGCCGCTGGCAGGGGGGTCAGGCTTGGCCGGGAGATCCCGAAGAGTTTCTATCCGGTCGAAGGGCGCACTCTGCTGGCCATGTCGATCGAGAATCTCCTTAAATGGGGAGGAATAAGCGTTTTCGTGGTGATCGTTCCGCCGGGATGGGAGGAAAAGGCCGAGGAGCTCCTTTCGAAAGAAGTCCCGGATGCCGTTGTAAGGGTAGTCGCGGGAGGAAGTACGAGGCAGGAATCAGTAGCGATCGGCCTGAAGGAAGCCGATGGAGCAGAACTGATATTGATCCATGACGCCTGCAGGCCTTTTGTCTCTCCTTCCCTGGTTGAAAGGGTCGTTGCGGAGGCGAGGGTCTCGGGTGCCGCCGTGCCGGTACTGCAGACGACAGATACGCTGGGGCGCCTCAGGGGAAAGGAACTGGAGAGTATGGTGCCGAGAGACAGGGTCGTGGGAATACAGACGCCGCAGGGATTCAGGGCGGAAGTGCTGAAAAAGGCCTATCACAACGATGAGGACCTTATAAGGACGGCTACGGATGAAAGCTCGCTGGTCCTCCTGGCCGATATGCCGGTAAAAGCAGTCGAAGGGGAAAGGTGGAATATCAAAGTGACGGTCAGGGAAGACCTCGATATTATAAAAAGCTTTCTCGCGGGAAGAAAACTTGACCTGCCGGAGACGGATGATCCCGAATGACATTTCCGGCAAGGTAATGATTTATATCAGGACAGGAAAACGACGATGAAATGTGATATCAGGATCGGGACGGGGTATGATATTCATCCTCTGGTGAGCGGACGCGAGCTGGTCCTTGGTGGTCTGCATATAGAGAGCGAAATGGGGCTGAAGGGGCATTCAGATGCCGACGTCCTTCTCCACGCGATATCTGACGCCCTTCTCGGAGCGCTGGCTCTCGGCGATCTCGGAGAATATTTCCCCGAGACCCGGGAGTACAGGGATATATCGAGCGTGATTCTTCTTGAAAGAGTCTACCGGATCATTCTCGACAGGGGATACAGGCTGGTCAATCTCGATTGTATCGTGCATGCCGAAGAACCGCTGCTTTCTCCTTACAGAAAAGGGATGACAGAGAAGATATCGTCGATACTCCAGGCTGAACAGGGCCGCGTATCGGTCAAGGCGACAAGGGGTGAAGGACTCGGACCGGTAGGTGAAAAGAAAGCTATCGCCGCGAGAGCTGTCGTCCTTCTTGAAAAGGTGGATCTGTAGGAAGAGTGTGATCCTTGCGGCATGGGGATATTAGCGGGCCGGATGTGGTGGCCGGCCTTAAGCGGCAGGATATAGAGGAAGTGATGGCTTGAAAGATATCAGGGTACGATTCGCGCCGAGTCCGACGGGGCTGCTGCATATAGGGGGAGCGAGGACCGCGCTCTTCAACTGGCTATTCACCCGCCACAACGGCGGAAGTTTTATAATAAGGATAGAAGATACCGACCGTGAGCGTTCATCAAGGGAATTCGAGGATTCGCTTCTCGATGATCTCCGCTGGTTGGGGCTTTCCTGGGATGAAGGGCCTGAAGCCGGAGGAGAGTACGGACCCTACAGGCAGACGGAAAGAGTGGAGATATACAGGGAATACGCACTCAGGCTCGTTGAAAGCGGCAGGGCTTTCCCGTGTTTCTGCACCGATGACCAGCTCGCGGAAAAGCGCGCGATGATGCGCGAGGACGGAAACCCTCCGCAATATGACGGGACATGCAGGCGCCTTGACGAAGCTGCACGGAAGGAAAAAAGGGACCAGGGCCTGCCCGAAAGCATCAGGTTCGAGGTCGAGGCCGGGGTCGACAGAAAGATCGACGATATAGCAAGAGGGGAAGTCTCCTTTCCAGCCGGGATGGTCGGAGATTTTGTCATTCTGAGGTCGAACGGGTTGCCGACATATAATTTTGCCGCGGCGATAGACGATGCCCTGATGAAGATCACTCATGTGATCAGGGGGGCGGAACACCTTTCGAACACTCTCAGGCAGATCATGATCTATGAAGCGCTGGAACTCTCGCCGCCGCGATTCGCGCATATTCCGCTTATCCTCGGCCAGGACCGGACAAAACTGAGCAAGAGGCACGGAGCTCCCAATATCAGGGACTACAGGGAAAAGGGATACCCCGCCGAAGCGCTTCTGAACTATCTCGCTTTTCTCGGATGGGCGACAAGGGGAGAGAAGGAGATACTCTCGGTCCAAGAACTCGTAGATGAATTCGAACTTGCCAGGGTATCGGATTCGCCGAGTATTTTTGACGAGGCAAAGTTGAACTGGGTGACCTCGCGGCATGTCCGGGCAGGAGGAGCGGAAAAATATTTCAATGACGCGAAGAGTTTTTTCCCGGAGCGGTTCAGGGAGAGATACAGCGAGGAAGAACTCAAAACGATATTCGAAATATCTTCGGAAAACCTTTCCTCTTTCGACCGGCTTCCTTTCGAGGCGGCGGCGTTTGAGCCAGGGGGGATCGACTATGATGAAGAGGCTCTCGTTCAGCTCAACGGGGCCGGCAGGTTGCTCCTTGAGCTCAAAGGAAGGTTCGAAGCAGCTGAAGACTGGAATGCGGAAGAGATACGCCGGATAATTAAAGAGACTGGCAGGGATCTTCAGATAAAGGGAAAGGATTTGTATATGCCGCTGAGGGTCGCCGTGACCGGAGTCTCGCACGGCCCGGATCTTGTCATGGTCATTTTGATCAGGGGAAAAGAGGATGTAGCCGCAGCCCTCGTAAGGGCCGCCGTGGATACCTGATAAAAGCAGCCGGATCTTCGAAGGAGTCGAAATGTCGATTTGCGATGATTTCCGGGTCGAATGAAGTGGAGAAGATGATATGGGGGAAAAGAGAAAACTCAGGATAACAGTCCTTCTCGGCGGAGATTCTCCGGAGAGGGATGTCTCGATAGCAAGCGGTATGGGAGTCGCCCGCGCCCTTTCAGCGATGGGGCATAAGGTCAGGACTTTCGATTTCGCTCTTCCCGTGGAAGGCCAGGGAGAGGAGAGGGAAATATCAATAGGTGAACTGCCTCCGGCCGGGCTGCGTGCTCTGCCGCCGGAGAAGATGTGCCTCTGGGCCGGTTCCGAGTTCATCCAGTCGGCCGATGTAGTCTTTGTGGCGCTTCATGGCGGAAAGGGAGAGGACGGGACGGTCCAGGCGGTCCTGGAGATGACGGGAGCGAGATATACGGGCACAGGCGTTCTGGGGAGCGCTCTCGCTATGAACAAGGACAGGTCAAAAGCCCTTTTCAACCAGGCTGGAGTAAGGACGGCTCCCCATCTTCTTACCGTTCTCTCGGGAGATATCGAGATACAGAGGGTAAGAGCGGCGATTGAAAGCGGGATCGGGTTCCCTGTCATCATCAAACCGAACTGCCAGGGATCAAGCGTCGGGTTTTCCTATGTCCCCGAACCGGAAAAACTTCCCGAAGCGCTGTCGCTGGCGTCAAGATTCGGGCGGGAGCTTATGGTGGAAAGGTATATCTCCGGCAGGGAAGTCACTGTCGCCGTACTCGACGGGGAAGCTCTCCCTGTTATCGAGATCGTACCGAAGAGTGGTTTTTACGATTACAGATCAAAATATACGAAAGAAGCGAGCCGGTATGAAGCTCCGGCCAAGATCGACGAATGGACCGGGGCTGAACTCAAAAGGGAGGCGCTGCTTGCCTATAACGCGCTTTCGTGCAGGGATTATGCCAGGGTAGATTTCAGGCTGGGGGATGATGGAGATCCATATTGCCTTGAAGTGAATACTCTGCCGGGCATGACAGACCTGAGTCTTGTTCCGATGGCAGCCCGCGAGGCGGGGATATCCTTCGGAGAACTGGTCGAGAAGATATGCTTTATGGCGCTGGAAAGATGATTACCTGAAAGACAGGAGGGGGTCATGGACCGCATCGAACTCTTAATGAAGGAATTCACGGAAGCTACCGGTGTCTCCGGAGCGGAAGGAGAGATCTTCGATCTGATGGTGTCGCACCTTGATGGGCTTGTGGACGTGGAAAGGGACAGGCTCGGATCGTTTATCGGGCGCCTGAAGGGCGGAAAAGAATCGCCAAGGATAATGCTGGCCGGGCATATGGACGAGATCGGGTTCATGGTATCGCATTTTTCCGGTAACTATATAAAGTTCAATACGCTGGGTGGATGGTGGCCCCCGAGGGTCCTTGGCGCGGTTGTGAAAATAAGGAGCATGAAAGGTGATATAACTGGGGTCATAGCCTCGAAATCACCTTTCTCAATGGAAAAGGACGAGAGGGACAAACCTCTGAAGGCGAAAGACTTCTTTATAGATGTCGGACTCTCGGGAAAACAGAAACCGGAAAGCCTCGGTATAAGGCCGGGTGACCCGGTTGTTCCGGTAAGCCCGTTTACCATCCTCAGGGGTGGAAAGGCTTATATGGCGAAAGCCTGGGACAACAGGATCGGATGCATGGTCGTCGTCGAGACTATAAGGAGATTGAAACAATTCCGGCTTCCCAACGCCGTCTTCGGTGTCGGGACCGTTCAGGAGGAAGTCGGGATAAGGGGGGCGGTTACGAGCAGCCACGCGGTCGCTCCCGATATCTGCTTTGCCATAGATGTGAATGTCGCCCAGGATCTGCCAGGTTCGGCTGAAGGGGCGGTCGAAAAGTTGGGAGCCGGCGTATCGATATGCGTCTATGACGCCACGCTTATCCCGAATGTCGGGCTGAGGGATCATGTCGCGCAGATCGCGGAGAAAAAGAAGATCCCTTATCACTTCAGCGCGATACCATTCGGAGGGACAGACGGGGGAAAGGTGCACCTGAATGAGAGTGGTGTCCCGACACTTGTCATAGGCGTCCCGACCCGCTATATTCACAGTCCGGCGGGGATCCTTCTGAGGAAGGATTTTGATAACGCGGTTAGATTGATGGTCGAGGTGGTCAGGAGCCTGGATAGAAAGACCGTCGACCGGTTTATTTAAAAGAAATGTCGGCAGACGGACACACCTGATAGAGATGGAAAGGTCCCGGCAGGGGGCCGCCGGACAGAGGAAGGATAAGACAGATGGTCCTGAAAGTCTATGATACGCTTCGAAGGAAAAAAGAGGAATTCAAGCCTGTTCGTGAGGGGAAGGTCGGGATCTATTTCTGCGGGATGACCGTGCAGGATAAACCGCATATGGGCCATATGCTCGCTTTCGTCGCCGGCGACATGATAAAGAGGTATCTCAGGTATTCAGGGTACGACGTCACCTACATACAGAACTTTACCGATGTCGATGACAAGATAATAGCGAGGGCGAACGAAGAAGGAAAAGAATACAGCGAGATCGCCGAGCGTTATATCGGAGAATATTTCAAATACGAAAAGGAACTGAACATCCTGCCCGCCGACAGGTATCCCAGGGCGACAGACCATATCGGAGATATCATCGATATGGTCAGCAGGCTTATAGATAGCGGCGCGGCATACGAATCGGGAGGGGATGTTTATTTCAAGGTCAGGGAGTGCCCGTTTTACGGTGAGTTGTCGGGAAGGAAGATAGATGATCTCAGGGCTGGAGCGAGGATAGAGATCGGGGAAAGCAAGCAGGATGCCCTCGATTTCACTTTGTGGAAAGCGGCCAAGGAGGGTGAACCGGCCTGGGATTCGCCCTGGGGCAGGGGCCGTCCCGGATGGCATATAGAATGTTCGGTGATGTCGATGAAGTATCTTGGAGAGACGGTGGATATGCACGGGGGCGGGCAGGATCTCGTATTTCCCCATCATGAGAATGAGATAGCGCAGAGCAAATCGCTGACCGGAAAAAGTTACGTCAATTACTGGATGCATAACGGTCTTCTTAACCTTCGCGGAGAAAAGATGTCGAAGTCGACGGGACATTTTTTCTCAATCGAGGATATCTGCCAGGAATTTTCGGGCGAGGTCGTTCGATTCTACCTCCTCTCGACCCACTTCCGAAGCAGGACGGAATTCGGCAGAGACCGCCTGAAGGAAGCAGAATCGGGATTCGAAAGGATCAGGAACACCTGCGTATACCTCGACGAGCTGTCCCGCTACGATCCTGAGGATGGAAGCAGTACGGCGGGAGACGGGATCGCGAGACTTCTCGATTTCGCCGAAGAGGTGAGAAAAGATTTCATCGCGGCGATGGACGACGATTTCAACAGCGGTGAGGCTATCGGTCATATCTTCCGGCTTGTCAGGGAGATCAACAGGATAAAGGCTGATAATCCAGGGATGTCCGAAGCGGGTCGGGACGCGGTAGGCAGGCTTCTCGGCCATTTCGAACTTTTCGATACGATACTCGGGCTTTTCAGGGAAGGTTTGCCGAGATCGGAGATGGTGATACCCGCGGAAGTCTCCCTGCTTGTCGAGAAAAGAGAAGAGGCGAGAAAGTCAAAAGACTGGGAGCTCGCCGACCGGCTGCGGAGCGAGATACTGGCGCTGGGCTATGTCGTCGAGGACAGGGCTGAAGGGCCGGCGCTCAAAGAGACGAAGGATCGGTAAAAAAAAGTCTTTTTATCGGCATCAGGATGATAAACAGCAGCAGGGGCAGGAAGAAGTTGATCGTAAGATTGAGAAATTCCGTGCCTGTCCAGAGCTTTTCATTATTCATGTAATAACTCATAAAGACAAGAAAGACGGTAAGGATGTTTGCCGCGGTCAGTATCGCCGTACCGACGATCGCCGCCGTGATCTTTTTTCTCGCCGCCACTCCGGAAAGGGCGATCACGAGAGAGAGGAATACCGCCGGGTTAAGCGAGACCTCGGCCGCTATCGATTCGGCCCTTTCCATAATGATCTCCTGGCCGAAGATGGCGAGAAGGGGCCTGGCGCCCCAGGCGAGAAGCCGCATATAGATGAATCCCGCTTTCATGTGGAGCACGAAAAGGGCGAGAGAAGCAGCTATGAACCTGAGGAAGAACCACAGGAGGCTCTGCCCATTGCCGTCTCTTTCGGTCTGCCCTTCAGCCGTCATGGCGATCCGTCCTCAGCCGGCCCGTTAGCGTCAGGCGCCCTCCGGGGCTTGACGATCTTTGTCATCCAGAAGACTACAAGGACCAGCATGAAAATCAGGAAGCTTCCCTGCCAGAGGTATCCATGGAAGAATTCGAAAAGTTCGCGTTTATGATAGAGGACGAGGGCTACGAAGACCATCCTGATAAGATTGAGAATGTGTATCGCCGGAATACCTATGAGAAGTCCCGCCAGTTTTTCACTTATCCTCGCCGGGTACGAACCTACTATCGACAGGTAGATGATAGTCGTATAGATCCCGGTGCATTCGGCTATCACCACGAGGCGTTCTCCCCCGTGGGCGGTAAACAGGGTAAGCGTCGAATCTTTCAGTGTATGGCTGTAAGAGAGGATCGAGAGCAGCCAGGCGATCTCTGAAGCGATGAAATTTCCTGCCGAGACGAGAAAGCCGGGAAACCTCAAAGTGAGAATATAGGAAAAAAGCCAGAGGATAAAGAAGAGAATAAGGAAAGTAATGAACTCTCCCCGGAAAGACCGTCCTTTCCGGATTTCTCCCGCTTCACCTTCTGGCTTCTTTCCGTGGCCCAAATTAATAGACTGATACCTCACGTCAAAAAGTTAGCAAGTACTTACTATCTCTAGGCCTTGCTTATGGCAGTCCTCTTCATGATGACAGCGGCAGCGAGGATCATGGCAAGAACCAGGATCGTGACTACAGGTGTCGAGAAGAGAGGTACTGGCACAGGCTCTACAACATGGATTTCCTGGACGCATGTGTCATAGACCGACCCGGTAAGATCCCAGGCGATGATCGTCAGGACATCATAGTCGCAGATGTTCGCAGCGCCGGCATTGATAATACCATAGACATCGAGGCACTTTCCGCCAGGAACGCCGACGAGGGTACCGCTCTGGTTGATCGCGGGACCAACAACGCCGGTGCTCGTGATGACCCAGTTATAGTCGGACGGAGGCGCGCAGGGATCACCGTTGCAGAGTGAGAACGGGATGTACGCGGCTGTCAGACCCTGCTCTACGAGATAGAGGGTATCCTGAAGCACGTAGAGGGAGGGCGGTGTCTCGACGACTGTGAGCTCACAGCAGGAAACGTTGTACTGCTCGCCGCCACCATAGGTGTTCGGGTCGATACAGTCAGCGCTGTCGGGCTGGCATTCGATGTTGACATCGCAGTATGCCATGTGAGCGCAGAGATTGTTGATTCCCGTGGGGCCGATTACGGCGTCGCACGGGACTGTGATACAGACTTCAGCCACATAGTAGCTGGCGTCGCCAACGATGAAGCATTCGCCATCGGCAAAGGTCGTTCCGACGATCGGCCATCCGAGATCATCCCAGTAGTGGAGACAGAAGGTGTCTGCACCGGTATTACATGTGGAGATCCAGGCAAAGTTCGTGGCGGCAACTTCGTCGCAGTAGGTTTCGCCCCTGATCACATTAGCGGTGGTATAGAAACCAAAGAAAAATCCAGGATCGCCCTCTCGCGTAATTTCAGCGGCATTGAGCAAACCTGGAAGCAGAACCAGCATCGCAGCCAGTACGATAAGCTTCTTCATTTTTGTTCCTCCAAAATTCAACATCGAAAAAGGATATTTCTTTCAATCCCTTTTCAGGTTCCAGTTGATTGATCGGCCTGAAGCAGGGTTCACCGTGGATTTGAATCAATCCACATCCAGTTCTTCAGGGTTGGAAGGTTGATCTTTCCCGTGGATTTAGTTTTTTCTGCCCTCCTCTCGCGGGTCAACCCCTGGCGGGTCTCGTTCCCGTTCTCTATCTTCTACCAGCAAAGTGAGGTATAACCGGACAGCTCCTTTTTCAGGGCCTGGAGACAACTGTCCACAATCCGAATTCTAGCATAGCAGGCCAGGCGCGTCAAGTAGAAAGTTTCGCGCAGGCTTTCTTCCCTCCGATCGCCCGATCAAATGCCGCGCGGGATGACCTCTGAAAATTTTTTTTATGAGCGTATATTCCTTGTATTTTTTCTCTTGACATGTTCTTACAGTAAACCTATTATTCACCACCTGAAATTTTTAGGGGGCAGGGTCTGCCCTTTGCTGGCGTAGCTCAACCCGGTAGAGCAACTGATTTGTAATCAGTAGGTTGGGGGTTCAATTCCCTTCGCCAGCTCCAAAGAAGTCCGAGAGGCCGGTGCGGTTTTTCGTTTAAAATACGAAAAATCGATGAAAAAATCGGCTGATAGGGAAATTTTTTTCTTTATCAGGCTGCGGCGGTCTTTAAGAAATAAACAGGATTGTGGGGAGGTTCCCGAGCGGTCAAAGGGAACAGACTGTAAATCTGTCGGCGAAGCCTTCGGAGGTTCGAATCCTCCCCTCCCCACCACGGTATTTCCCGGCAGGTATTACGGAAAGCCGGTACCGGCGGGATATGAGCGGGAGTAGCTCAGTTGGTAGAGCATCAGCCTTCCAAGCTGAGGGTCGCGGGTTCGAATCCCGTTTCCCGCTCCAGAT